>JBLMYN010000246.1:0-5780 GCA_050258305.1 Actinomycetota bacterium | reverse complement strand
CTGACCGACTCGAAAGGCCGCACCGTGGACTTCGAGAATGCGGTGATCATCATGACGTCCAACATCGGGGCGAGTTATCTGCAGGCGGAAGGCGTGGCCTCGCCGGAAGCTTTTGCTGAAGCCACGGAACACGTGATGGAAGCCTTGCGGCAGCACTTCCGTCCGGAATTTCTGAACCGGGTGGATGATGTGATCGTGTTCAGCCCGCTGGGCGAAGAACAGCTCACGCATATTATCGAACTCAGACTTGATGATCTGCGCCGTCTGCTGGCCGACCGCAAGATCACCATTGAGCTGACGGCCGCGGCCAAGGAGCTGCTGTTCATCGAAGGCTACGACCGGGCATACGGCGCCAGGCCTTTGAAGCGGGCAATCCAGCGACTGGTGCAGGACCCGCTGGCCCTGAAGATTCTGGAAGGCGAGGTCAAGCACGGCGACCACGTGGTGGTGGACGCCGATGTGCCCGCGCACCAGATGAAGTTCACGGTGAGCGGGCACGCGGTGGCAGAGCCTGTCAGGGCGAAGAAGCGCTGACTGAGCAGTCGGCACCCAGCGCTCAGCATTCAGCCCACTGAACATCTTCTAGGAGGAAACGACAAGCTTCCTCCTTTTTTATTTATGCTCGGCCTCTTTCTCTATGGTCGACGGATCTTATTTGTGATTACGGATTGGTGCGCAAGCAAATTCGGATCTCGTCCTGAATAAGGTTGCGTTTATTTCCCCCGGTGGAAGATGTTTAGGGGCTGAGTGCTGACTGCCGATTGCTGAGTGCTCTTTCCTGCCAACCTCTCGAATTGTGCTTACGTCTCAATGTGCAGGGAGAATTTCTATGGCAACAAAGAAATCCGGTTCGCACAAGAAATCAAGTTCCAGCAAGAAGCACAGTTCCAGTTCAAAAAAGAAATCGAGTGGCCGCAAATACGGCAGGAAGGCCGGCCAGGAAGTGCGCACGGAAATGCATCACATGCGTTCCGGCAAGCACAAGGTGAAGAACCGCAAACAGGCCATCGCCATCGGGCTTTCCAAGGCGCGGCAGAAGGGCGCCAAGGTACCGCCGAAGAAATCGTCAAAAAGTAAAAAAGCAGCCTGATTTCGACCAGACTTCTCTCACCCGAACGGCAACACACGCCGGAGCGATACGTGTACCCACCGGTCGTGGCAACGTGAATCTCCTTTCGGGGCTTCAGATCTTCAATCGACGGACCACCGTTCCGCTGAGGCACCTTTCGCGCCGCTCTGGTATGTCGGCATTTCATTTCATCGCATAGCTGGACAATGTATCATTTCTGATACATACTAGTACACGGAGAGGGACATGGCCAAGGCGCCTGTGCCGGCAGTACCTGTTCGTTTCTACCGGACGGATGCCGGGGCTGAACCCGTGCGCGAATGGTAGCGCAGACTGAACCGAGCGGACCGGCACACGATCGGATTGGATTTGATGCGCGTTCAGTACGGATGGCCAATTGGTATGCCACTGGTGCGGAGCTTGAAAGGTGGACTTTGGGAGGTTCGCTGTACCCTTCCGAGCCAGCGGATTGCGCGATTGCTTCTGTGCTTCCATCGGGGCACGCTCGTAGTGCTCCACGGCTTCATTAAGAAAACGCAGAAGACCTCGGCTGCAGACCTTGCACTGGCGAGGCAAAGGATGAAGGAAGTAACGTCATGAAGAAGAGAAATCCTCATATTGGCTCATCGCTGGATCAGTTCTTGAAAGAAGAAGGAATCCTGGAAGAAGCTCGCGCTGTCGCCCTCAAAGAAGCCCTGGCGTGGCAGGTGCAAAAGGCAATGAAGAAGAAGAAGATTAATAAGGTCGAGATGGCTCGCCGCATGCGTACGAGTCGTGCCGCATTGGACCGGCTGCTAGATCCCGGCAACGCTTCAGTGACGCTGCAGACATTATGCCGAGCTGCACAGGCCGTTGGCCGCGACCTCCGGATCAAGTTGGTGTAACCGGGCGTCGGCACTCGCTTGGGAGATGTTTTGATCTTCTTCAGTCGTTCTTTTTGGAATGGGATTTCTTGCTCTTGTCCTCGGATTTTTCCTTGCTGCTGTCCTTCGCCGCCGCACTGTCTTCCCTGGGCTTTGAGCTGGAATCTTTGGAATCGGATTTCTTTGCGTAATCGGTCACGTACCAGCCGGTTCCCTTGAATTGCACGGCCGGAGCATGGATGGCCTGCTCCACAGGTCCGCGGCATTCGGGGCACTTCTTGATTTTGGGATCAGAGAATTTCTGGATCTTTTCAAATCTGTGGTGACACTTCTTGCACACGTACTCGTAAATGGGCACGGTTTCAACCTTTTCAGCTGAGTTGTCTGCCTGATTCTAGGGAAGAACAGGAAGCGGCGTCAATTCCGGGTCGTACAGGGCTGGGAGTTGAACCGCAGCCCTGCTTTTGTCCGGAACGTGTTGTTGAGCTTCATTCGGCCTCTTGATTTGTGGTTTGTTTGGATTTGTGCGTTGGATGAGATGCGGGGCCCGCCGATTTCTGATGCTATGCTTTGAGGGCTGCGGGTTAATCTAACAATGGCCTGACAATGACCTGACAATGATCTGACAATGGAAAATTCAGTGCAGCCTCGAACAGGAACGCTGTATGTGGTGGCTACTCCAATCGGCAACCTGGAGGACATCACGTATCGAGCCGTGCGCGTTTTGCGCGAAGCGGGCCTGATTGCCTGTGAAGACACGCGGCACACGCGTAGGCTGCTGGACCACTACGGCATTGACGCGAAGCTGGTCAGCTATCACGAGCACAACGAGGCAGAACGCGCACAGGAGTTAATGCAAAAGTTGCAGGCCGGCGTGAACATTGCCCAGGTCTCCGATGCGGGCATGCCCGGCGTCTCTGATCCTGGCTACCGGCTAATCAAGCTGGCCATTGAGCACGGCATTCCGGTTGTACCCGTGCCCGGAGCGTCAGCCCTGGTAGCGGCTCTGGCGACCAGCGGCCTGCCTACGGATGCTTTTGAATTTCGCGGGTTCCAGCCCGCCAGGTCAGGCCAGCGCAGGACGGAGCTGGAATCCATACGCTCTGCCCAACACACCGTCATTTTTTATGAAGCGCCACATCGCATTCGTGAGGCGCTCGATGACGTTGTCGCGGTGCTTGGTCCCGGGAGGCCGGTGGTGATAGCCCGGGAGCTGACCAAGGTTCATGAAGAATTTCTTCGCGGGACAGCGGGCGAACTGGCCGCGCAGGTTCACGAGCGTGAATTGAAGGGCGAGATCACGCTGTTGATCGGCAAAGCGGCGGAAGGAGGGCAGGCATCCGGCGATGTCGATTTGCGTGCGCGCTTGCAGCAGATTATGCGGGAGCAGAATGTGGATGAAAAGGCAGCATTGAAGGCGCTGGCGAAGGAGCGGGGCGTCTCGAAGAGCGAGGTGTACCGGGAAGTGCAGAGAGGTCTAAGAAGGCAGAGGAAGTGAGCGCTCTCTAAGGGGAAATGCAACGAGAACTGTGTGGCACAGCCGCCTCGGCTGTGCTGAAGGCTCATGATCAGCAAGTTGCGCCAGCCCAGGTAAAACTCTCGTTTACAAGGTCCGCTCAATACCACGCTGCATGAAACGGAAAGACGCACAGGCGAGGGCGCCTGTGCCACACGTCTGTAAGTAGAGCTTCGATTTCGGCCAGAGCGCAAAGCATTCTTATGCTCCTTTGGGACCGCTATCGCTCATGGCGTCTCCGCGGTGAAAACCCAGCTTCACTCTGCCGACGTATGATCGTGCACAATTCTCCAGCCCACGGGGAATCGCTTGAAGGTCAGCGTAAACAGCCCGTGCGGCGTTTTGCCGTCGGACATCGTCAGCTTCCATCGGCCCATCACCACGGCTGATCTGCGGCTGAGCACGTCAACTTCGAGGTCCTGAAATTCCAGGTGGCCCATTTCTTTGCCGGCTGCTTTGTAGCGCTCGCGATAACGCTTCAGCGTGGGTTCCCAGCCCTTCGTGACCGTAGCGCCGGAAAAGAAGGTCAGATCAGGCGAGCGCCAGTAGCCGTGCATGAATCCTTCCAGGCTGCCGTGGTTCCAGGCATCCACCTGGGAGAGCAGCACGTGCCGGATGGCCTGTTCCGCGTCGGCGCGCTGTTCCGCCACTGCCGCCTGCTGTCGGCGATTGGGTGTTGGGGCCGCCTCGGCGGAAGGTGTCGGCACCGGGTAATCGCTCTGTGCCATCAACAAGATGGGGAACAGCAGCCCGAGCAAAAGCCACAGTCTGTGCATGCCCGCCATTGTAAGTCCCTCCAGGGGACTAAGGCGAATGCCTGTTTCCGGGGCTTACCAAAGTCACATGGCAGGTGCAAAGGTACATTGACCGCCATATCGGGGTGGGTTATTTTCGAGTGACCTGAGGCTGGTTTCCGTTAAAACGGGACAGTTGACCCGCAAACCCCCTGACAGAAAAGGGCCGCCGCTGAGTCTGAAAAGAGAAGCCCTCATGTCCGTGATTGAGACGGTTGGCAGATACGAGATCATTGAAGAGCTTGGCCGTGGCGCTATGGGTGTGGTCTACAAGGCCAAAGATCCCACCATTGGGCGAACGGTAGCTCTCAAGACGTTACGGCTCGATGTTCACGGGCTGGAAACCGCCGAGATGGTGCGCCGTTTCCAGAACGAAGCCCGGGCCGCAGGCGTTCTCAGCCATCCGAATATCGTTACCATCTACGACGCCGGCGAGCAGGACGGGATCTTTTACATCGCCATGGAGTTCATGCAGGGCACCACGCTGCACGAACTTCTCGCCGAGCACCACATTCTTCCCACAGAAGATGTGATCCAGTATTCGCGGCAGATCTGCAAGGGGCTTGATTACGCCCACTCCCACGGAATTGTGCATCGTGACGTGAAGCCGGCCAACATCATGATTACGGCCAACGGCACGGTGAAAATCATGGACTTCGGCATTGCCAAGGCCGGGGGCAGCATGACCTCGACCGGCCAGGTTCTGGGCACGCCGAACTATATGTCTCCCGAGCAGGTGAAGGGGCGGCCTCTTGATGGACGGTCAGACCTCTTCAGTTTCGGTGTGATTCTCTACGAGATGCTCACCGGAGAAAAACCGTTTGTGGGCCAGAACGTCACGACCATCATTTACAAGATCGTGAATGAAAACCCGATCGCGCCACGCGATCTTGACGTGACGGTCCACCCTGGTTTGAGCGCCATTGTCACACGGGCCCTGGCCAAGTCGCCCGATGACCGGTACCAGACCGGCGCCGATCTGGTCCGGGACCTGGAAAGCTACAAACTGGCGGGAGCCCCGCTGCACGCCACTTCGAAACTCACACCCGCGAAGCTGATCACGGGAAGATTAAATCTGGGCAAGATAACCTCCGGCAAGATCGCGGCCATGAGCACGACGCATTCGCCGCAACCTGCTCTGCCGCATGAGAAAACTCTGGTTCTGCCGGTGAAACACGGCAATGGCAATGGGAACGGCAACTCCAAGGGCAGCGGAGCGCCGGCCCCGTCAGCCGCGCCGGCCAAAGCGCCCAGGCAGGCGCGCCGGCCTGCGCGCTCGATCCCTGCCCTGCGGAAAAACGTTATCATTGCGGCCGCGGCAGTGATCGTGTTACTCGGCAGCGCCATGGCCGGTTACGCGTTCATGCACACCCGCTCGAAAATGCGGCAGCTCCGGGCGGAGATGAACGTCCAGCAGGAGACGCATCAGGAGCAGGTGCTGAAGCAGCAGAAAACCGAGCTGCCGTCAGTAACAACCCCAAAGCGTTCTCATGATGACGTGATCGCGCCCGACACGACCGTGGCGTTTGTGAAACTTC
>JBLMYN010000245.1:0-5758 GCA_050258305.1 Actinomycetota bacterium | reverse complement strand
CGACTCTGGTTTTGCGCGTGGCGGTGAAGGTACGGCTGTAGCCAAGCGTGTCACCAGGCAGAAAGTTCTGCACGCTGGTGATGCGGCTGGTGACGCCTATGGCGAGTTCGAGCTGCATTTCGCTCTCGACAGCAGGCGAGGGATAGAGGCCATACAAGCCGAGCCCGATGCGCACCATGTTGTAATGCGCCTGTGGAAAGCGCACGGCGCCGGCGGTGGCGGCAGCGTGGATCTGGAGCTGATCGAATCCGGCTGAACGCAGCTTTGCGAGTGTTCGATCAAAGACGGCAATCTGCTGGCGGGTGAAGTCATCAGCCTTGGCGTCGTCAGCGGCGGCAAAATGCGTGCAGACACCGGTGAGACGCATCACGCCGCTGTAACGGATTTGCTGAGCGAGTTCAATGGCGCATTTCGGATCGACGCCCAGGCGATGCATTCCGGTATCGATTTTCAAATGCACGTCAAGCACGCACCCGCTTGAGGCAAGCGATTGTGCAAACGTCTCGACCAGTTCTGCGGAATAGATCACCGGAGTGAGACGATAGCGCAGCAGGTTGTCCACGTCTTCGGGCTCGCAAAGAAAGACGAAGATCTCCTGTTCGGCTCCGGCACGGCGCACGGCTACACCTTCATTGGCGGACGAAACGCCGATGTGATGTATGCCCAGCCGCGACATCCACGAGGCAAGCTGAAGGAGGTCGGTTCCGTATGCCATGGCCTTGAGCATGGCGAGAATGTGGGCTCCGCCGCAGTGGCGGCGAAAGCGCGCGATGTTCTCTTCAATCGCGGCCAGGTTCACCCAGAGGCAGCGCTGCGCGATGGCTCCGGAAAGATCGCGAACGGCCCTCACCATGCCGGCGTTGCGCGGGCCTTTGAAGAGGACGGTGTCGCCGGGGCGGAGCAGCGGCAGCAGCCGCTCTTTGAGTTGTTCGGGATTTTTTACGCGCTCAACCTGGCCTTCCGGTGCGGCGCCGCGAAAGCCTTCCGCTGTGCTTTCGAGCTCGCCATTGCCGACGAGGAACAAATGGGTGAAGCCGCACTCGGCAGCCTGGGCTCCAACCTGAGCGTGCTCACGCTGTGCAGTTGCCCCGAGTTCGCGCATGCCGGCAAAGGCAAAAATCCTGCGGCCGGAACGCGCTCCGCTGGTGGCAGCCGAACGCAGCGCAGCGCGAACGGAAATGGGATCAGAGCTGTACGCATCATTGATCAGGCGAATGCCACCGGGAGACGACCACAGTTCCATGCGCGTGGAAGCTGGGGCAAAGCCGTCGAGCGCCGCGGCAATTTCATCCAGGCTCACGCCGAGCAGGTGGGCAGCGGAGGCCGCAAAGTGGAGGTCAGAGATGATCTCGGCGGAACGTGTGCCCACGTGTACATTGCGCGGCTCAGCTCCACGCGTGCTCAGTTGCAGCAGTTGCCCGTCCGCAGTCAGCGATATCGGGGTCATCGACAGAACCTGGTGGCTGCCGCCGACGTGGTGAATCGGGCAGCGTAACTGCATTGCGGGCGCCATGACGGTGGGCTCGTGCGAGGGCAGCAAGAGCCAGCCCTCTGCGGGGAGGTCGCGGAAGAGCGACATCTTTTCTCTAGCAATTGCTTCGCGCGTCCCGAAATTGGCCAGATGCGCCATGCCGATGTTGGTGAGGATGCCGTAATCGGGCGACGCCATATCTTTGAGCGTGGCCATGTCGCCGGGCTGCGAAACGCCGATTTCAAGAATCGCCAGCGGTTCGCGCTTTTCCGCCGAGAGGATGGCCAGCGGCAAGCCGAGCTGGCTGTTGTAACTGCCGGGAGAAGCCAGGAACTCGCGACCGGCAAGCAGCGTGCGCAGGGCGTCTTTAACAATGGTCTTGCCGTTGCTGCCCGTGATGGCCAGAACCTTGCCGAGATATTCGCGGCGCTGCCAGCGCGCCAGCGCCTGCAACGCGCACAGCGTATCGGGGACGATGATCAGCGGCCATTGTGGCTGGAGTTCGACTTCGGGCGCCTTGCTTTCGGCCACCAGCGCGGCCGACGCGCCGTTGTGAAATGCATCGGCGAGGAAGCGATGACCGTCTGTCTGCTCGCCCCGCAAGGCAACGAAAAGTGCGCCCGGCGCAGCGCCGCGCGAATCGGTGGCGATGCGGTCAATCGTGACGTGAGCAGCGGCAGAGGAGCGAAGTTGTCCTCCGGCCTCACGGGCGACGCGGTCGAGCGGGGTAGCGATCAAAAGTCTCTTGCTCCGATGCGATCAGTGTACGGTACTCGGGCGCGCATTGCAGCATACGGCCGTGCAAACACCGTGCATCATTTAAAATCGAGAGAAGCCCGCATGGCCAGCCTTTATCAAAAATGGATGTATGCCTGGGAGACACGCCTCACCACGCGTGATACCAACCGGATTGTGCGCCCGCTGGAGTGGGGCATGGAATGGGCGCGGCGCTGGCCGCTGGTGAATGGCGATTGTCCTGGTTCGGAAGCCGAGTACGAAGATTACCTGCACCGGTTGAATGACCGCATTGTCGCCCGCAGTGACGAGTTCTTTGCCTACGAGACTCCCGCGGACTTCCGCCTGGAGCAGCGCAAAATCGAGCTCTTTCCCACGGGCAGCAACGCTCGCGATAAAGCGCCGAAAGGCGAGGGGTTGTTCCTTCGTTTCACCTCGCCTGTGCGGACGCCGTATCCGGAGAATGATCTGGTGAATGCCCGCTGGTTCCAGGCGGAGGGCAATCGCGCGGTCATTATTCTGCCGCACTGGAACGCCAACGGCATCGCTTACAACGCTCTGGGCCCGCTGCTGAACCGGTTTGGCGTTTCCGTGCTGCGGATGAGCAAGCCTTACCATGACATTCGCCGGCCCACAGAGACGGCGCGCTCGGATTACGCCGTGTCATCGAATATCTGCCGCACCATCGATGCGGCCCGTCAGGCCATTACGGATGTTCGCTGCTGCATGGACTGGCTCTATCAGCAGGGGAAGACTCACGTCGGAGTGCTTGGAACCAGCCTGGGCTCCTGCTATGCGTTCTTGGCGGCCGCGCATGACGCACGCCTCAAAGCCTGCGCCTTCAATCACGCCTCAACCTATTTTGCCGACGTCACGTGGACCGGCCAGTCCACGCGCCATGTGCGCGAAGGCCTGGAGCGGGACGGGTTGACGCTGGAGTGTCTGCGCCAGGCGTGGCTGTGCATCAGCCCCATGGCCTATTTTGATAAGTTTGCCCGCTTTCCGCGCAAGACGCTGATGATCTACGCGAAGTACGATCTCACCTTCATCCCGGAGCTTTCGCGCGATGCCGAGGCCGCCTTCCGGGCACATGGCATCGATTTGAAAACGGTAGTGCTACCCTGCGGGCACTACACCACGGGTGAGACGCCGTTCAAGTATGTGGATGCATATCACATGGTGAGATTTCTGGTGAAGAGCTTATAGGATGTCTTCTGGTGTCCCGCGCCCAGCGAAGGAACCGTATCGAGTTGTGGTCTGATTGTGTGAGCAGTTCTAACGTCGCCTTGCCCCTTCGGCTTCGTAGAGGCATCACGATCGTGCTTTTTGACGGTTCAACGTCAGGTTGTTGAAGTCATTAGCTCTCCGCTGTGCTCGGCATTACCGAAGAGCTACTTGTTCTTCCACACCGGCTTTCTCTTCTCGATGACGGCGCGCAGGCCTTCCTGCACGTCTTCCAGGCTCATGAGTTCGTTGAGGTAGAGATCCTGCGAGGTTTTCATCGCCTGTTTCAGAGGTAGCCCGATGGAATTGCCGATCACGCGCTTGGTAACTTCCAGCACCGGCCCGCTGAACTCGGAGATGCGGGCCATCAGCGACTCCACGTAATTTTGCAGTTCCTCTTCTGCAACCACTTTATTCACGAATCCGAAGCGCAACGAATCTTCAGCGCTCAATGCTTCACCGGTCAGGATCAGTTCGTAGGTTTTCTTCTGTCCGATGATCTGCGGCAGCATCACGGCGGCAAAGGGCGGGAAAACGCCAAGCTTGACTTCCGGCTGGGCGAACTTCGCCTTGGGCGTTGCGATCACCACGTCACCAAAGCCCACCAGCTCTGAACCGGCGCCGATTGCAGGCCCATTTACCACCACGACGACAGGCTTGGAGATATCCACCATGGCCTGGAAGACGCGCGTGAACGCATCCAGCGTCTGGAAGACGCGGTCGGGGCGGGAATCTTCGAGCGAGATGCCGGCGGAAAAGGCCTGCTGCGAGGATTGCAGCAGAATGGCCTTGACGTCGCCGCGGCCGTTCAGGCTCTCAATGGCTTCGGCCATCTCCTTCATCATCGGAACCGTCAGCACGTTGTGAGGCGCGTGACTCAGGGTCAAACGCGCAATGAAGTTGGCGATCTCAAACTGGATGTACTTCAGCGGCTTGGGCGCGACCCGGGTATCTCCGGTCAAATCTGGTTCAGGTGGTGCGGGCCGTGTGGCCATAATTACCTCATGAAATGTAGTGCAGGATTGATGGGTGATTATCCGATGGAATCCCTTCCATTCACAAGAGAACAAACGCCTTACGGGTTACTCGCAGGTGCACCTCCCGGCGTGCCTGCTCACGGGAGTGCCTTGCACTTCCGGAGGCCACGGCCACAGCCGCAATCCGCCCGGTTCAGAGTCCAGCCTTTCGCAGATAGCTGACTTCCGCCCCGCCGCTTCGTACAATTCTGATATGAAAATTGCGATGGGCGCCGACCATGCCGGCTACGAGTTGAAAGACAGGATCAAAGAGCATCTGCGGGAGCAAGGCCTGGAAGTTGAGGATGAAGGGACAAATTCGCCCGAGTCCGTTGACTATCCTGACTTTGCCCGCCGGGTTGCGCATGACGTGAGCGAGCACCGTGCCGACCTCGGCATTCTGGTTTGCGGCAGCGGCATCGGGATGGCCATCTCCGCCAACAAGGTGAAGGGAATCCGCGCCGCCAACGTCTCCAGCGAATATGAAGCCCAGATGAGCCGCGAACACAATGATGCCAATGTGCTCGCGCTGGGCGCAAGAATCCTGAATACGGGAGAGGCGCTGGCGATTGTGGACAAATGGCTCAGTACCGCGTTTGCGGGCGGAAGGCATGAGCGCCGGGTGGAAAAGATTGCGCAGATTGAAAAAGAAGAAGCGCAGCCTGCGGATGCCAGACCATGATGCACCAGCAGTCGACGCGGGGAGAGTATGAAATCAGCACCGATCCGTCCAGAATTGATCTGCCGGCAGTGCACAGCTTTCTTACGCATTCGTATTGGGCCACAGGCATTCCTCTGGAAACAGTCAGCCGTTCGCTTCGGTACTCCCTTTGTTTCGGAATTTACAAAAGGGGACGGCAGGCAGGCTTCGCGCGCGTGGTCAGCGATTACGCCACTTTCGCCTATTTGGCCGATGTGTTTGTTTTGCCGGAGCACCGCAGCCAGGGCCTGGCAAAATGGCTGATGGAATGCATCATGGCACACCCTGATCTTCAGGGCCTGAGACGATGGTCTTTGGCGACGCGCGATGCTCATGGCCTCTATCGGCAGTTTGGTTTCAAGGACTTGAAGCATCCGGAAGCATGGATGGAGCGCCATGATCCGGAAGTTTATGGAAAAGCGCGAGAAAGCGGAGTTCAGCAGGACTAAGTAAGTATAGCGAACAGGCCGTTTGCTGCCTGGTTAATGCCATTTTCGGGCTCTCCCCAACGCCTTCGAGTCCTAGTAAGATTCACTTATCATGAAAAACGCCTGGATGTCCCGCCCTCTCTCGGAAGACGACCCGGAAATCGCCCGCGCCATCGCTAATGAG
>JBLMYN010000244.1:0-4090 GCA_050258305.1 Actinomycetota bacterium | reverse complement strand
GATTACTTAGGAAGCTCGATGCGCTCCAAACCGCTTGACGTTGTCCTCGTGACAAGATTTTAACTGCACCTGAAAAGAGCCCGCTCGGCACGCAAGTCGGCCTCGCGGGCTTGATATTTGTGGCTGTCACTTTTGTGCACAGGGATTACAGGCGGTTGAAACGACCGAGAGGAGCATGGCTGTGAAAATCTGCTCTGCTGCAGCAGCGTATAATAAGAGTCTCCGATCATGGCCTACCAGGTTCTGGCGCGCAAATATCGTCCCCAGCGTTTCTCCGAGGTGATTGGCCAGGACCACGTCACTCGAACCTTGAAGAACGCCATCGAGCAGCAGAGGATCGCGCACGGTTACATCTTCAGCGGTCATCGCGGCATCGGCAAAACAACCATCGCGCGCATCCTGGCCATGGCTCTGAACTGCCGGTCAACGGACAAGCCAACCCCGGAACCCTGTGGAGTGTGCGATTCCTGCATAGAGATACGCGCCGGGGGCGCTGTGGATGTGATTGAGATCGATGCCGCCACCAACCGGGGCATTGATGAAATCCGCGAACTGCGCGAGGCGGCGCGGTACCGGCCGGCGCGCGACCGCTACAAGATTTACATTCTGGATGAGGCGCATCAGATCACGGATGCGGCGTTCAATGCGCTGCTGAAGACACTGGAAGAGCCGCCGTCGCACATTGTGTTCATGATGGCCACAACGCAGCCCGAGGACATCCCCCAGACCATCCGCTCACGGTGCCAGCATTTCAGCTTTCATGCCGTGAAGTTTGATGAGATTGTCGGCCAGCTTGCGGAAATCGCACGCAAGGAAAGCATAGAAGCCGATGAGGAAGCCCTGGCCGTGCTGGCTGAAGCCGGTGACGGCTCCATGCGCGACGCTCTCTCCATCATGGATCAGGCGATTGCCTGCTGCGGCCCGAAATTGAACGGCGCGCTGGTGCGGGGTCTTGCGGGAACAGTCGGCTCCGAGATTTTTGAAAATCTGATGGGCACTGTGGCTCACAACTCGAGCGAGGAGGCATTGCGTCTTCTCGACCGGCTGATGACGGAAGGACAGAATCCTGCCCATTTCGCGAAACAATTCGTGCGTTTCCTGCGTAATGCGACAGTTGCGAAAGTCGCAGGAACTGACTCGCCGCTGCTGCAGATTTCGGCCGACGAGCGTGCGCGCGTGGGCCGGGTGGCGGAGCAATTTTCAGAAGAAGATCTGGCTCGATTTCTGCAGATCATGCTGCGCACATTCGACGAACTGGGATATCGGCAGGAGCAGAGGTTTCACCTTGAGCTAGGGGTGCTGAAACTGGTCCATGCGCAACGGATCCTGCCGCTAGAGCAGGTGCTTAGCCAGGTCGCCAGTGAAGCTGCGAAACCGCGGACCGCTTCACAGCAACCTGCTGCGCCGGCTCCGTCCCGAGAGATTGCTGCTTCCCGCCCGCAGGGAAACGCACCATCGCCTTTTGAAATTGACCGGATGCGCAAGAATCGCGGTTTCGAGCCGGAGATGTCGGCGCCGGGCAATCCGGAGATGCAGTCAGCTGCAGCGGCGGTTTCCGTGGCTACTGCTGTTGCTGAAAGGGACGCCGAATCGGAACCCCAAACGACGGCATCGGCTGACCCCGCAGTCATCCTGGGAACGGTCCTTGCAGAGCTGGAGAACGCCGGGCACAAGATGCTGGCCTCGACGCTGGAAACAGGAACTATTGAACTTCGTGGCGGTGAGTTGGTGATCAGCGTGCCGCAACCGGCAGCGGTTATTGACATGATGATGGGGCCTGAAGCTAAGCGAATCGTCAACGCGGCAGCTGCCAGTACCGCGGGTCGACCTGTCAAAGTGAATGTGATTGGAGGAGCGCCACAACGAAATGGGAACGCGGCAATGGCAGTCCGCCCTGCGCGCAACGGAGCGGGAGCCCGCAGCCGTGCGGCGGAAGACCCGGTGGTAAGGCGCATGCAGGAGAAATTTGGCGCGGAAATACGAACCGTAATCGATCATCGCGAGAAGGGATAAGACAGACATGGGCGGCTTTAATGCGCGTGAATTTCAGGAGATGCTGCAACAGGCCCAGAAGCAGGCGCAGGACCTGCAGGAAAAAATGCAGCGCACTGTGGTGGAAGCTTCGTCGGGAGGAGGCTCTGTGACTGTCAAGATGAACGGGCAAAAGCACGTGCTGGAGACGCGCATTGACCCGGAGGCGGTGAAGTCCGGCGATGTAGAGATGCTCCAGGACCTGGTGACAGCCGCTGTGAACGCGGCTGCGCAAAAGGTGGACCAGGCAATGCAGTCCACCGTGGGCGGTATGCTCGGCAGCCTGGGCATTCCGGGCATGTGAGGAACTTGTGTCAAAGTTTGCCGAGCCTATGGCTCGACTCATAGATGAACTGAAGAAGCTGCCTGGCATCGGCGGTAAGAGCGCGCAGCGGGTCGCCTTTCACATTCTTCGATCCAGCGAAGACGATGCTGAAGCGCTGGCCTCGGCCATTCGTAACCTTAAAGAAAAACTTCATCTTTGTTCCGTATGCAACAACATCACGGATGTTGATCCGTGCAGTTATTGCGCGAATCCTATCCGTAACCAGCGGCTGATCTGCGTTGTGGAAGAGCCTACCAACATTGCTTCTGTCGAAAAGACGCGCTCGTACAACGGCGTTTATCACGTGCTGCACGGCGCGCTCTCTCCGCTGCACGGAGTCGGACCGGAGGAACTTCGCATTTCTTCTCTATTGAAGCGCATCCAGGCCGGGAGCGCGGACGAAATCATCATCGCAACCAATCCCACCATTGAAGGGGAAGCAACCGCCGTTCACCTCACGCAGATCATTAAACCGTACGGCGTGAAGGTGACCCGCATCGCCACCGGAATTCCCGCAGGCAGTGATATTGAATACGCTGACGAAGTGACGATGCTTAAGGCGATGGAAGGCAGGCGCGAACTCTAGGGGCAACGTGGCCCATTGACTGAACGAGGGGGCTCAGCCAGTTTGGTTCGTCGCGTATCTTTATGATGCTTGGGATACTTGGCTCAGAGTCTTAGCTTTGCCAGCAAATCCTGGGGATGGACCGGCTTGGCGAGAATATCGAACTCATGCCCTTCCTTGCGCGCTTTTTCGAGCAGATCGGCGGTAGCGGCCTGGCCGGAAAAAAGCAGTATCTTGCATCCGGGCAGGAGCTGCCGAATGCGAATCGCAGCTTCAATCCCGTTCATGTCGGGCATGATGACGTCGCTGATTACAAGCTCCGGTTTGGTCTCTTTGGCCCGGTCCACGGCTGCCGTCCCTGTGTATACGGCGGAGGCGTCGAACCCATTCTGGTTGAGGATAATGGAAAGCGTATCAGCGATGACACGCTCATCGTCCACAACTAGAACTCGCGGTTTGCTGGGCTGGCCATTCACTGAACTCAAACAGATCTCCTGCGGTGGCTTTCAAACAGATTATACGCGACAGAACTATCCTCAAGTGAGATGCGTCCTTGCCGACGTGAGCTGCCCAAGCCAACCCGCAATCTGTTTCTCCGCTTCTTAAAGACCAACAGCCTGCGGAGGAAATTGGTTTATGTGCAACGGACTCACGTTTTGCAAAGGAGTCGCGTTGATTCCCGCGCTGCTCCTCTGGGCAGCATTGGCAGTTGGTCAGAGCGCATCCACCAACTCTCAAACGCAAGTGCAGCCCGGCCAGAGCTCAATAAGAACAAGCCCGCAGAATCCAACCACGCCGCTGGGTGCGCCGCCCGTCCGGAGCTCGGCTGGGTCTGAACCGGGTTCGCAAAACTCTCCGAGCACAGCAAGCCAGCCCGGTTCCAGCCAGTCCAGCCCCGAACCACCAGCCAACATCAGCGTGCAATCCATTCAGCCTGCGCAAACGGGCGCCGATCAGGCGCCGGTGAACACTGAGGTTCACGCGGTGCTGGATACGCCGCTCTCAACCAGGACTTCCAGACCCGGTGATCGCTTCACAGCTACCGTAAACGACCCTGTGCGCGGGAGCAATGGCGCCGTGATCGTTCCCGCCGGAGCCCGACTGGAAGGTGAAGTTGCCGAGGACGAGCCGCTCAAGTCGGTTCGGGCATTACGGGGCAGAACTCAGCT
>JBLMYN010000243.1:0-7428 GCA_050258305.1 Actinomycetota bacterium | reverse complement strand
CCCCAAAGTGGCGATTCTCTCCGCGATGGAGACGATCAATCCCAAGGTGCAAACCACCATTGAGGCCGGTGCGCTGTGCAAGATGGCGGACCGCGGCCAGATCACGGGCGGCCTGCTGGATGGCCCGCTGGCGCTCGATAACGCGATCAATCTCACCGCGGCAAAAATCAAGAGGATCAATTCGCCCGTAGCGGGCCAGGCCGACATCCTGATTGCGCCGGACCTGGAAGCCGGCAACATGCTGGCCAAGAGCCTGTCGTTCCTGGCCAACGCGGATGCCGCCGGCATCGTGCTGGGCGCGCGCGTGCCCATCATTCTGACCAGCCGCGCCGACTCGGTGATGGCGCGTCTTGCTTCCTGCGCGGTCGCGGTGCTGGTTGCCAAGGCTCGCCGCGAAGCCGCAACCACAACACTAGGGTGACATATGGCTGGTGTAATTCTGGTACTCAACGCCGGCTCATCGAGCATTAAATTTTCTGTTTTTGAGGTGCGGCCGGACGCGCAGGAGCTCCTGTTGCGGGGCCAAATTGAGGGTCTGCACACGGCACCCCGGTTCGTGGCTAAAGATCCGGCCGGCGCGACGATCGGCGAGCACACATGGCCAGAGGGTGCTCAACTGGGGCACGCGGGCGCGATCGACCACATGGTCGGCTTCCTGCGGGAAAACAACAAGGAGCACCGGCTGGTCGCGGTCGGCCACCGTGTTGTGCATGGCGGACTTGAATTCTCCGAACCCACGCTCGTCACCGCAGAAGTGATTGCGAGGCTGGAGAAATTCATACCTCTTGCGCCGCTGCACCAGCCGCACAATCTGTTGCCCATTCGAATCGTCGCCGAGCGCAGGCCGGAACTGCCGCAGGTGGCGTGTTTCGATACCGCATTCCACCGGGCGCAGCCCGAGGTGGCGCAGGCCTTCGCGCTGCCGGCAGCCATCACAGAGCGCGGCGTGCGCCGTTACGGTTTCCACGGCCTCTCCTATGAATACATTGCCAGCGCGCTGCCACAGTTGGACGCGCAGGCAGCGAAGGGACGCGTTGTGGTCTTTCATCTGGGCAATGGCGCCAGCATGTGCGCCATGCATGCCGGCAAAAGCGTGGCCACCACGATGGGATTCACGGCAGTGGACGGACTGCCGATGGGGACGCGCTGCGGCGTGATCGATCCGGGGGTGATGCTGTACCTGATGGATGAACTCAAGATGGACGCGCGGGGCATCGAAAAGCTGATCTATCAGAAATCCGGGTTGCTGGGCGTTTCCGGCCTTTCCAGTGACATGCGGGTGCTGCTCGCGAGCGACGATCCTCGCGCCAGGTTCGCAGTTGAGCTGTTTGTTTACAGGATTGGCCGCGAACTCGGCTCACTCGCCGCAGCGCTGGGAGGGCTGGACGCCCTGGTGTTCACCGGCGGAATCGGCGAGCACGCGGTCACGATCCGTGAACGCGTGTGCCGCAATGCGGCCTGGCTGGGAGTGGAGTTGGATGCAATCGCCAATGCAGCGGACAAGCCGCGCATCAGTTCGCCGCAGAGCCGCATTCCGGTGTGGGTGATTCCGACGAACGAAGAATTGATGATCGCGCGCCACACGAGGCGTGCGATCGAAACCGACCACGAAATGCAAATGAAGGTGGCGGTCTGAACTGAGTATCAGGAGGAGATCATGGCAGCCAGTCCGAAAATTTCCAGGGAGCAGTGGGAAATCGCGTGGCGGGAATTCGAGCCGGGGGAATGGCAGAGCCGCGTTGACGTTCGCGAATTCATCCAGCTCAACTACACCCCATACCAGGGAGACGGCGAGTTTCTCGAACGGCCAACCAGTCGCACGCTCGCGATCTGGGAAAAACTGCAGCCACTGCTCGCGCAGGAACGCGAGAAGGGCATCCTCGACGTCTCGCAGGAGCCCGCGGGCATTCTGGCTCACGCGCCCGGGTACATCGATAAAGCAAACGAGATCATCGTGGGCCTGCAGACGGATGCGCCACTCAAACGCGCCATCATGCCCTTCGGCGGCTGGCGCGTGGTGGCGGACAGCCTGAAATCCTACGGCTACGAGCCCGATAATCGCGTTGCCGAAATTTTTACCAAGTACCGCAAGACGCACAATGATGGCGTCTTCGACGCCTACACCGGCGACATCAGGAAGGCCCGTTCGTCAGGCATCATCACCGGCCTTCCGGACGCCTACGGGCGTGGCCGCATCATTGGCGACTACCGCCGCGTTGCGCTCTATGGCGTTGATTTCCTCATCACCGACAAGCAGCGTGAAAAGCGCGAACTGGACGAGCGCTATTCCACTGAGGACGTGGTCCGTCTCCGCGAGGAACTCGCTGAGCAGATCCGGTCGCTTAACGAGTTGAAGGAAATGGCCCTGAGTTACGGGTATGACATCTCCGCGCCGGCCACGAATGCGCGTGAGGCGGTGCAGTGGACCTACTTCGGATATCTCGCGGCCACCAAGCAGCAGAATGGCGCGGCCATGTCGGCCGGGCGTCTGTCCACGTTCTGGGACATCTACTTCGAGCGCGACCTGCGCGAAGGAACTCTGACGGAATCGCAAGCCCAGGAAATCATCGACGATCTGGTGATCAAGTGGCGCATCGTGCGCTTCCTCCGCGCTCCTGCCTACAACCAGCTCTTCTCCGGCGATCCGGTGTGGGTCACTGAAGCACTGGGCGGAATGGGCGAAGATGGACGCACGCTGGTGACGAAGACTGCATTCCGAATGCTGAACACGTTGAACAACCTGGGGCCAGCGCCCGAACCCAACCTGACTGTGTTCTGGTCGCCGAGTCTGCCTGATGGCTTCAAGCGTTTCGCGGTAAAGGCCTCGATTGATACCAGCTCCATTCAGTATGAGTCGGACGACCTGATGCGGCCCAAATGGGGAGATGACTGCGGCATCGCCTGCTGCGTTTCTGCCATGCGCATGGGCAAGCAGATGCAGTTCTTCGGCGCGCGCGTGAACCTGCCCAAAACGCTGCTGTACGCGCTGAACGGCGGGCGCGATGAAATCAGCGGCGAGCAGGTTGGACCCAAGCTCCCGCCGATCACGGGCGACGTGCTGAATTATGACGAGGTGATGAGCCGCTTCGATACCATGCTGGACTGGCTGGCCAAGACGTACATCGACGCACTCAACATTATCCACTTCATGCACGACAAGTACTGCTATGAAGCGGTAGAGATGGCGCTGCACGATCGCGACGTGCTGCGGACCATGGCCTGCGGAATTGCCGGCCTGTCCCATGCAGCGGACAGCCTCTCGGCGATCAAGTATGCAAAGGTAAAGCCGGTGCGCGATAAGCGCGGGATCATTGTCGATTTCAAGACGGAAGGGGAGTTCCCGTTCTACGGCAACAATGACGACCGCGCCGACGAGATCGCCAAAATGCTGGTATCGAAAATGATGGAAAAAATCCGGCAATACCCGGCGTATCGCAATGCGGTCCCCACGCAATCGGTACTCACAATCACGTCCAACGTTGTCTACGGCAAGTCAACCGGCAACACGCCGGACGGCCGCAGGAAGGGCGAGCCGTTTGCGCCGGGAGCGAACCCATCGAACGGCCGTGACTCGCACGGTGCTCTCTCCGCCCTGCTGTCAGTGGCCAAGCTGCCCTATGACGATGCCGAAGATGGCATTTCGCTGACTCTTTCGGTGGTGCCGACGGCGCTCGGGACCGAGCACGACCGCATTAGCCGCGGAGTCGACCTGCTCGACGCTTACTTCAGCAGCGGCGGCTTCCACGTGAATATCAACGTACTGGATCGCGAAACCCTGAAGGACGCGATGGAGCATCCGGAGAAATACCCGCAGCTCACGGTGCGCGTGTCCGGCTACGCCGTGAATTTCGTAAAGCTCACCAGGGAACAACAGCTCGATGTGATCAACCGCACGTTCCACGGCGCCATGTAGGAGGTATGCCATGAGTCAGTCACTGGTCGGAAGCCGCTATGACCTGCACGTCGCCCACAAAGGCGCGGACGAAAGCAAAAAAGCGCATGACTATTTCGCGATCCATCCGGGCGACATTGAGGACGTGAAGGAGAAAGATGATCTCACCGGCTACGTGCATTCCTATGAGGTGGGCAGCACGGTGGATGGGCCTGGCATACGCTTTGTCGGTTTTCTTACCGGCTGCCTGCTGCGCTGCCAGTACTGCCACAACCCGGATACCTGGCACAAACTCAATGGACACCCGGTAACCGTCTCGCGCGCGATGCATGTCATCGGCAGGTATGCTCCGGCGCTCAAGCTCAGTAAAGGGGGCATCACGCTCTCCGGCGGCGAGCCGCAGGTGCAGAAGGCATTTGTCACACGGATCTCCCGGCGCTCGAAGGAAATTGGCCTGCACACCTGCATTGAAACTTCTGGCCGTCTCGGCGAACGGTTCACAGACGAGGAATTGATGGACATTGATCTCCATATCCTCGACCTGAAGTCCGGCGACCCGGCGATTTACGAGAAGGTTACGAATCAGCCGCTTCAGCCCGCACTCGACTTTGCGCGCCGGCTTTCGGCGCTCGGACGCTCCATGTGGGTCCGCTTCTGCCTGGTGCCCGGACTTACGGATGCGTTTGAGAACGTCGAGAAAATTGCGGATATATGCGCCGCACTGGAAACCGTTGAGCGCGTGGAGGTACTGCCCTTTCACCAGATGGGCAGAGATAAATGGCACAAGCTGCACCTGGATTACACGCTGGAAAACGTTGAGCCGCCCAGCCCTGAGCTGACGGAGCGCGTACGCGGCCAGTTCCGCAACCGTGGTTTGACGGTTTATTGAGGCTACGAGGGAGGACGATATGGAGTGGATCAAAGCCCTGCTTGAACAGCAGCCGCTGATGGCGCTGTTTATCACCATTGCGCTCGGATATTTGATAGGCGAAATCAACATCAAAGGGTTCTCGCTCGGCGCTGGAGCAGTCCTGTTCGTGGGCCTCACTCTGGGATGGTTCGCGCCGAAATCAGCACCGGCCGCAATCGTCGGCACGCTGGGCCTCGCACTTTTCCTCTACGGCGTGGGTATCCAGTACGGCAAGCAGTTTTTCACAGGTTTGACGAGCGCAGCCGGGCGCCGGGCTAACCTGATGGCGCTCACGGGCGTTCTGGTAGCAGGCGGCGTCAGCGTGATGTACGCGACATGGCTGCACATTCCTCTCGGACACGCGCTTGGGTTGTTTGCGGGATCGGGCACCAGCACGCCCACCCTGCAGGCGATCATCGCCGCGCTCCGCAATGACGATGCCGCCGTCGGCTACTCGGTTTCGTATCCCTTCGGCGTCGCCGGGCCAATCCTGTTTCTGTACATCGTTTACATGTTCATGAAACCGAGAATTCAGGCGCCCACCAGCACCGGCGTTGAGATGCTGGAAATTGCGGTGCACAACCTGGACATGTTCGGCCGCACCCTGGGTGAGGTGATGACAGAGCTGCCCGCCGGGGTACAGATCGCTGCGGTGCGCACGGGGCAACGCAACGAACCGGCCTCTCCCGCCATGGTGCTTGCAGAAAATGACGTCCTGCTTGCCGTGGCTCCCACGAAGACCGCCCTGGAGGAAGCCAGCAAGACCATCGGCGAGCCCGCGCACGGCCATTTCATGAAGGACCGCAGTCATCTCGACTACCTGCGGGTGTTTGCCTCACGCCACGGAGTCGTGGGCAGGGCACTGGGCGATCTCGATATCCCGGGCGAAAAGGCCGCGTTCGTGCTTCACGTTCGTCGCGGCGACACGGACCTGATGTCGCGCCCCGATCTCGTGCTTGAGTTCGGAGACCGCGTGGGCGTTCTTGCCAACCGCGGCGATTTCGCGGCGCTGCGCAAGTTCTTCGGCGACTCCATCAAAGGCACCGCCGAGTTCAGCTACATCTCGATTGGCGTCGGCATGGCTCTCGGGTTCCTGCTGGGTGCGTTGAAGTTACCGCTGCCCTTCATCGGAAAAATTACCATTGGCGTTTGTGGCGTGTTGATCGTGGCGCTGATCCTCGGTCGCTTGCGGCGCACGCGCGACATGAATTGGACCATCCCGCTCTCCGCCAATCTGGTTCTCCGCAACCTTGGGCTCACGCTCTTTCTCGCGCAGGTTGGAATGGCCTCCGGTCCCAAATTTGCGGCCACAGTCTCCTCCAGCGGATTAAGCATGCTGGGTTTGGGTGCGGTCGTGCTTGTGGCACTGGTAGTGCCCGTCCTGATTCTGGGCTTGTTTGTCTTCAAGATGCCGTATGACGAGGTGGCCGGCATCGTTTCCGGCGCCTGCGGGAATCCGGCGATCCTTGCCTACTCGAACAAGCTCGCGCCAACCGAACGGCCTGACCTCGGCTACGCCATGATCTTTCCCGGCATGACCATCGTGAAGATCCTGTTTGTCGACGTGGTCGTGGCGCTGCTCACTTGAGCCCCAGGACTCCTTATGCCCGGGCGGTGCAAACGCTCGAACGTTTCACCACCCGTTGCGCGGAAGCCAAAGATGCCCAGCGCCTGCTTGCCGTTGGAATGCCCCGCATGATGCTCAGTTGGATCAAAACCCGGGGACAGACGGGACGTTTTCCGACAAAAATATACGCGGCGTCACCTGGCCGCGGCTTCATGGGCTACTGTCCGTCTGTGTCCGGTTTTCTACGATACGCGCTACGCAAGCTGCGCGCAGGCCACGGGCGTAAGGAAAAGCTTCTTTCTTTGATCCTGTGCGGCCCTAAGCACCCCAGCCGGCCCCAAAGCGACCCGGCCGAGGCACGGCTTGAAGGGCCGCTCTTCGCTCTTCCACCCCAGACGCCATGCATCGGGCGCTGCCTATCCCAGCCGATTTGCGCGAGCTTCGATCAGGCGCAAAATGCGGGATTCCCGAACTCTGTTGTTCGAACTTGTCGCATGCGTCGGAAGACGCAAGGTGGAAGAGCGGCTGGCTGTAGCTTCTTTACTTAACTCCATGCGGCCGCGGGGGCAGGGGTGGAGCAGGCATTTATGCCTGCGGTAAGAGGCGAGTCAAAAAATTTCCTCACGCCTGTGGCCCGCGCGCAGCACCGGGTTCCCGAGCGACCGGGGTTTGGTTGCTTGGGGTGGAGCGGAGCGCGCAAAAAAATTCCTCAGGGGCTGAAGCCCAAAGTAATCGCTGCTCTTGCCGCAGGCCGAACCACCCCAGATGGGTGCCTGCTCCACCCTCTTCGAATCATGTTCCAACACTTCACGCGTGCGCTGGAGAGCACCGCGCCACCGCACCCGCTAGCTCGTCAAACTTCACTGATGTCGGGCACAACTGCTCCAGCGACTTCAAGGTGATTGAATGCTGACCTCCGCTGATAGGAGTCGAGCTGCGAAGTTGGGACCACATAGAACTCCCATTGGTCCAGATTCAAGGGATCGACGCTTTCCTTTTCGCGATGGGCGAGCGGCCAGTCAGCATTCAGCAATCAGCATTCAGCATTCAGCATTCAGC
>JBLMYN010000242.1:0-4241 GCA_050258305.1 Actinomycetota bacterium | reverse complement strand
GACCGGCTGAGGGTGATCGCGGAGATGAACCATCACATCAGAAACGCGCTGCAGGTGATCGCCTACCACGCCTGGTCGGCAAAGAGCGAACATGAAATTGCCTCCATGAACGAAGCGGTCAACAGAATTACATGGGCGCTCCAGGAAGTCCTGCCGCAGTTTCCCGGTGGCGAGGAGCATGCGCCGCCAAAGCTGGATCCCACCGGTTTGCCGCCTTCCGATCATGGCCGGCACAAGACTTCAGCTTAACCGCTACTCCGTTCTCAGGGCCTGCACGGGTTCGAGTCTGGCTGCCGCGCGCGCGGGCAGAACCCCGGCCACCAGTCCAACAACTACCGCAATGCACTCCGCCAGCAGTACATAAAGCCAGGAAGTCTTTACCGGCAGCGCAACCACAAACAGCGACAACACTCGCGAGATGCCCAGTGCGAGCGAGATGCCGCCCAGACCTCCGAGAAAGGCGATCAGGGCAGCTTCCGCGACGAACAGCGTCATGACCTGCCCATGAGTCGCTCCCAGCGCTTTGAGCAGTCCGACCTCTGATGTGCGCTCACCCACGGCGATGATCATGATGGTCAAGATGCCAATCGCGCCCACGACAATTGAGACTCCGCCCAGGGCCGCTACCGCGAAAGTCAGCATGCCCAGCACGGAATCCAGTGTGCCCAGAGCTTCCTTCTGCGGGGTGATGGTGAAGTCCTCTCGGTCATGGCGGCTGAGCAGGAGCCGCTTGATTGAACTCACCACCTGCTCGACCGGCACATCGGGATTGTAGGTGACATGAATCTCCATCAGCCCTTCGCGATTGAACAGTTGCATCGCGCTTGCGACCGGGATGTACACGGAATCGTCGAGGTCGACACCGAAAATCTGTCCCTTGGGCGCCATCACTCCGATGATGGTGTAATGCGATCCGGCAATTTCCAGACGGCGGCCCAGCGGATTGGCGTCGCCAAACAGCTCCTTTTTTGCCTTGGTCCCTAGCACGGTTACGTAGCGGACTGCGGTGTCATTCTCCGCGGGTAGAAAGTTCCCGAGCATCACTTCCATTCGCAGGGCGCGGGCAAAATAGTCGCTCACGCCGTAGGTCATGACCCGCCTGCGCCGGCCGGCGAATCCGATTTCGGCATTACCGGAACACACCGGATCGGTGTATTCGATGTTGGGCAACCGCCGGATGGCAACCGCGTCTTCAATGGTCAGCGGCCGCACCGAAGCGAAGACGCCCACGGACATGCCGGCGGTTTTCACGCTGCCGGGAGTCACGCTGATCAGGTTGGTTCCGAACTGGGTAAACTGCGCGAGCACGAACTGATGGATCCCCTCTCCAATGGAGGTCAGCAGCACAACCGCCGCGATGCCTATCGCGATGCCAAGCGCGGAAAGAAATGCGCGCATGCGATACGCGCGGACCACGCCGAACGAAAAGCGGATCAGGTCGCGGTACAACATGATCATCTCCTCGCCAGAGCCAGTATCGGGTCCAGCAGTGCGGCGCGCCGGGCCGGCAGCAGGCTGAAGAGAGCGCCTGTGGCGATGGCTGCGGCCAGAGCCGCGGCTATGGTCCAGTTCGGAATAAAGGCGGGGAAAGCAGGGTAGATTCTGCGGATCACCGAGACTCCTATTTCCCCAACAATGATTCCGGCCAGCCCGCTCACTGCCGAGAGCACCACGCCTTCCGAAAGAAAAATGCCGCGAATCTGCCGCTGCGATGCGCCCAGGGCTTTGAGCAGGCCGATCTCCGCGCGTCTTTGGGTCACTGCAATCAGCATCAGGTTGGTAATCAACACGCCGGCAACCACAAGGCTGATGGAAGCGATGGCGGTGATGGCAAGCGTGAGGGCAACAAGAATTTCGTCGAAGGTGGCGAGCACCGCATCCTGCGTCAATACGGTCACATCGCGCTCGCCCTGGTGGCGTTTGGCCAGCAAGTCTTCAACCTCATTGCGCACCTGGTCAAGCACATTGCGGTTTGTGGCTTCCACCATCACACGGAACAAAGAGGTGGAGTTGAACAGGGCCAGAGCCGCGCCCACCGGGACGATTACGATCTCATCCGTGTTCATCCCCAGGCCCATCCCCTTGGGAGCCATCACGCCGATCACGCGGAACTTACGGTCACCCAGCCTGATCCAGTCGCCAATGGCCTTTCCGTTGCCGAAGAATTCAGTGCGCACCACATGGCCGATCACGCAAATCGGCGTCGTCGCATTGGGGTCGCCTTCAGGAAGAAAGCTGCCTTCTTCCATCTCCATGTGGCGCACCTCTGCCCAGGACGCGGTAGTGCCGACCACCGGGACCTCGCGAACAAGCTGGCCCCGTTTAGCTTCCGCAGTCCCGACGGCCACAGGCGCCACGCGCGTCACCCAGCGGAGCTGGCGGAGAGCGGAGGAATCGTCGATGGTGAGATCGCGTGAAGTCCGGAAAATCAACATACCCGGACTAGCTCCCGCCGTTTCCGAGCGTCCTGGAAATACCAGCACCAGGTTCGTGCCCAGCGTTGCGAATTCCTGCGTGACGTATCGCCGCGCGCCTTCGCCGAGGGATGTCACGATCACCACGGCGGCAATTCCAATGGCCATGGCCAGCAGCATGAGCCATGCGCGCAGCCGGTTGGTGCTGAAGGCACGCCACGCAAAACGGAACAGATCGCCCGTCCTCATGCATGCACCAGCGATTCCTTCTCCGCCACAATTTCTCCGTCCAGCATCTGCAACTGGCGGTGTGCTCGGCTACCGAGTTCAGGATCATGAGTCACAATTACCAGCGCCACGCCTTTGTGGTGCAGCTCTTCCAGGATGCGAATAACATCGCGACCGGTGGCGCGATCAAGGTTTCCAGTAGGTTCATCCGCCAGAAGAATGGCTGGGGCCATGATTGTCGCGCGCGCAATGGCCACTCGCTGGCGCTCGCCGCCCGAGAGCTCATCGGGCCGGTGCTGGGCTCGCTCGCCCAGGCCAAAATCCGCCACGAGTCGGGCGGCGCGTTTCTGCCGCTCAGCCAGCGGTACGCCGGACAGCATCAGCGGCAGCGTCATGTTTTCCGCCGCCGTGAGACGCGGGATCAGATGAAAAAACTGAAAGATGAATCCGATTTTCCGCTGGCGAATGCGTGATTGCTGCACATCATCGAGCGCGGTCACGTCCTGGCCTTCAAACCAGTACTGGCCTGATGTGGGCCGGTCCAGCAGCCCCAGGACGTTGAGCAGCGTTGACTTGCCCGATCCGGATGGACCCATGATGGAGAGATAATCACCCGCGCTGATCCGCAGATTCACGTCTTTCAGCGCGTGTACCGTTTGTGACCCGAGCTGAAATATCCGGTTGACTTGCTTCAGCTCAATCATCTTCCCGCTCCCGCCGGAGCAGTGGATTGTGCGCGTTCCGGGACAGCGCTGGTCCCCGCCTTTACTCCGGGCCGGTCCAGCGATAAGACAACCTGGTCGCCCGAGGCCAGCCCCGATGTAACTTCAGTAAACTCCCAGTTACTGATCCCGGTTTTGAGGCTGCGTGTTTCCAGTTTTCTGGTCTGCGGGTTGTAGACCAGCACGTCTTTGTTCTGCAGAATCGCCTGCGTAGGCACGCGAATGGCTTTCAGCTTCTCTTCCGGCGTGATTTCAATGTCGGCGCTGTAACCGACCAGGAGGTTGCGCTCCGGGGGCGACGTGAATTTTACTTCCACCTCCACCGTCCGCGCCTGCTTTTCCACCTCAAGAACATAGTCGGAAATGCGGCTGACGTGACCGGGGAAGCGGAGCCCGGGAAAAGCGTCAATGGAAACACGCGCCGGCATGCCTGCCCGCAACGAGCCGGCTTCGATTTCATCTACAGGAGCGCTTACGTAGTAGCAGCTATCGTCAATCAAATCGACAGCGGGAGGAGTGGGGATGCCAGGTGGCGATGGCGTGGCGAATTCACCCACTTCTCCCGTTACATCCCCGACGCGCCCCGCGTACGGAGCGATCAGGATGGTCTTCTCCAGTTCCGTCCGGGCCGCCTTCAACCGGGCGGCGCTGCGATCTATGTCGGCGCGGCTGGCTTCGCATTGTGCCAGCAGAGCGCGCCATTCCGAGGTGACCTTATCAAACTGCTCTTCGGCTACCAGATGCTCACGGAAGAGGTGCTCTACGCGGCGCGCATCACGTTCGGCCAGGTCGGCGCGAGCACACGTCTCGCGCGAGTGCAGGGTGTAAGAGTTCAGCTCCTCCTCAAGGACGCGAATGTTGGCTTTGATGTCTGCGT
>JBLMYN010000241.1:0-34284 GCA_050258305.1 Actinomycetota bacterium | reverse complement strand
GGGTCGGAATACAGGATGCAACCGATGGCGCCATGCATGGCCGCGATCTTCGGCTTGATGCCGCGCCAGGAATTTCCGTAGCGCGCAATCACGATTTTGCCTTTCACGGAGACGCCCAGGCGGTCCAGTTCTTCATAGTCCTTGCGGAGGCCGTAATTCACATAGACGAGCGGAGCGGTGACATCGCCATCAATGGAGTAAGCGTTGTAAGTGGGCAACTGCTCGCTGGTTTGGCTGGAGGTGGGGTCGACCGGAATTGGCGGCTCCTGCAGCTTGGCCACATACTTTGTGGGCGCCTCCAGTTCAAGCACGCGCTCTTTGGGGGTGGGGAAGAGCACGTTGAAAGTTTCAATGTGCGCGTCGAGGCCCCACGATTTGAATTGCGAAAGAATCCATTCGGCATTCTCCTTGTCATAAGGCGAGCCGAGATGATGCGGCCGCGCGCTCAGGCGCTGCATGGTGTCACGCAGGATTTTAGGATCGGGAATGGCGCGCAGCTTGTTTTCCCAGTCGCGTTCGATGGGAGAACTTGCCGGCGTGTAGCCGTACAGCGTGGCGTTGTCCAGCGCGGTTGCATTCTGTGCGCCAGAAGCGGCAGCCGAATCAGGATTGGCGGCCGAGAGCGGCAGAAGGGTCATCGAACAGAGCAATGCGGCGAGCAGGACGCGCTTCAGCATGGAAGAGGCTCCTCAAACAGGGATGAGAACGGCAAATTGTAAATGATGAGAGCAGAAAATCCTGCGGCATTTTACCGCTCCCATCCATGCTGTTCGGGGGCTGAATGGCTGATTGCTGAGCGCCGAAAGCTATCTGTCAATCGCCGCCATTGCCGGCGCGGCGTAACGTTCGCCCGCGGCAACGCCCCTGGGCGCGACCTGATCGATGCGTTCGAGATCGTCGCGAGTGAGCTTGATGTCCGCCGATGCCAGGTTCTGCTCCAGGTATTTGCGGCGCTTGGTGCCGGGGATGGGGACAATGTCACTGCCCTTGGCCAGAACCCAGGCCAGCGCGAGCTGCGCCGGAGTGCAGTTCTTCTCCCGCGCCATCTCTTCGATTCGCGTCACCAGGTCGAGGTTTTTCCGGAAGTTCTCTCCCTGGAAGCGTGGGGCAAAGCGGCGGTAGTCGTCCGCAGGGAGGTCTTCAAGTTTCTTGAACTGGCCGGTGAGGAAACCGCGGCCGAGAGGACTGTAAGGCACAAAACCGATCCCGAGTTCACGCAAGGTGGGAAGAATTTCGTCCTCCGGTTCGCGCTCCCACAGAGAATATTCGGTCTGCAGAGCGGCAATAGGATGGATTTTGTGTGCGCGGCGAATGGTCTTCGGCGATGCCTCGGACAATCCCAGGCAACGCACCTTGCCTTCGCGCACCAGTTCAGCCATGGCCCCGACCGTGTCTTCAATGGAAACGTTGCGATCGACGCGATGCTGGTAGTAGAGGTCAATCACGTCCACGCCAAGCCGCTTCAGGCTGGCGTCACAAGCCTGCTTTACGTACTCCGGACGCCCGTTGATACCCAGGAATTCACCCTTGGGTCCGCGCACGTTGCCGAACTTTGTAGCCAGCACCACCTGGTCGCGGCGCCCCTTGAGTGCGCGTCCGACCAGCTCTTCGTTCTTGCCCGAGCCGTACATATCGGCGGTGTCGAGAAAGTTGCAGCCGAGTTCGATGCTGCGGTGAATGGTTGCAATCGACTCCGCATCGTCGCGCCCGCTGTAAAATTCCGACATTCCCATGCAGCCGAGCCCGATGGCGGAAACCGTAAGACCTTGGGTGCCAAGTTTTCTTTTCTCAAGCATGGTGATCAGATGAGCCGAAGAAAAATTGCGACTCACGAAAATGATAAAGTCCCGGTAGCGCAGTTTGAAGTTCTGCACGTGCTTCTGCGGCCCGATCGGAGATCCAGGACATCGTAAACTCAAATAGAATGGCTCGCAATCATGCCTGAGTACATTGCCGCTCTGGACCAGGGCACCACCAGCACGCGCCTGATCGTCTTCAACCACGCCGGGAAAATCGTAAGCTGCGCCCAGCGCGAGCACACGCAGCATTATCCCCAGCCGGGCTGGGTGGAACACGACGCGCAGGAGATCTGGCAGGGCACGCAGGAAGTCATGGATGATGGCATGCGCCAGAGCCGTCTGCGGCCCTCTGACATAGCGGCCATTGGCATCACCAACCAGCGTGAAACCACGTTGCTCTGGGACCGCAGGACCGGCGAGCCAGTGGCCAACGCGCTGGTCTGGCAGGACACGCGTGTTGCCGCCGATGTTGCCCGCCTTGGCCGCGAAGTCGGGGAAGAGTTCTTCCGCAGCCGCACCGGTCTGCCGCTCTCCACGTATTTCAGCGCGCTGAAGATTCGCTGGCTTCTCGAAAACGTTTCTGGCTTGCGCCGGCGCGCCGAACGCGGAGAGGTTCTCTTTGGCAATATCGATTCGTATCTGGTATGGCATCTCACTGGAGGCGCTCGCGGCGGGCTTCACATCACTGATGTAACCAACGCCAGCCGCACCCAACTTATGGGCCTGCGCACGCTCGACTGGGATTCGGAACTTCTGCAGGCGTTCGGCATCCCGCGCGAAGCCTTGCCGGAAATTCGCTCCAGCGCCGAATTCTACGGAGAAGTAAAAGAGGGACCGTTGCGGGCCGTGCCGATTGCCGGCATTCTTGGCGATCAGCAGGCTGCGCTCGCCGGTCAGACCTGCTTTGTTCGCGGCGAAGCCAAGAATACTTACGGGACAGGCTGTTTTCTGCTGATGAATACGGGCGCCACGCCCGTGCCGTCAAAACATGGCCTGCTCACCACGGTGGCATACAGGTTCGGTGAACAGCCTGCTTGCTATGCGCTGGAAGGCAGCGTGGCCATTGCCGGAGCGCTGGTGCAGTGGCTGCGCGACAATCTCAGGCTGTTCAAGACCAGCGCGGAAATCGAAGAGCTGGCCCGCTCCGCCGAGGACAACGGCGGGGTGTATTTCGTTCCGGCGTTCTCCGGCCTCTACGCTCCTTACTGGAACGACAGCGCACGTGGCGTCATCGCCGGTCTCACCCGGTATGCGAACCGGTCGCACATTGCGCGCGCTGTGCTGGAAGCAACTGCGTTCCAAACGCGCGACGTGGTGCAGGCCATGGAAAAGGATTCCGGCATTGCGCTGGAAATCCTGCGCGTGGACGGAGGCATGGTGGTCAACGACCTGCTCATGCAGTTCCAGGCCGATATCCTGAACCGCGAAGTGGTCCGTCCGGAGATGAAGGAAACCACCGCCCTTGGCGCTGCGTACGCAGCGGGGCTTGCCACCGGCTTTTACAGGAGCACCGAAGAACTGCGCGCCACCTGGGCCGCCGATAAATCCTGGCGTCCGGCTATCGACGAAGATCGCCGCGAACAGATCTGCGCCATGTGGAAAAAAGCCGTGGGCCGGTCGCTGGACTGGCTGGAGTAACGATGAATTTTACTTTGGCGCGGCCAGAGTCACTTGATCGTTGCGGCATTCCCGCGCGCTTCGCGGGCATGCCTGGTAATGGAGGTCCTTGTCCATGCATACTTCCACTCCCACCAGTTCTCCCGCATGGCAGGAAACGCGAAACGCCTCTGCGGGCGCGCTGTTCGCTCGCGCAAAGTCACGCTCGATATCGTGTACGGCAATTGATTGTTCATGATCGAGATCGCGATAGCGCTGTGGAACCTGAACTGATGTATACGCCTGTTCGACCTGGGCAAAATACCGGCTGACGATCAGACCGCTGCAGGTTCCGTGCTTTGCCCACTCATGCTGGATCAGGTCCTTGCTGGGAAAATATTCGCTCATGTGCCGCACGATGGCGGCGGACACCGCACTCGCGGGGCCACAATTCATCGGCTTCATCGGATCACGATTCGAACTCGGCCAGAGCCCGTGCAAGACAAACGCGGTGTGATTTCCCGCCCTGCATTCAGACGAATGATCCGCCGGGTGCGCAGCGCAGTAGTTTGGCGCCCAGGAAAGGGAGAGAAGGTAATAATCAAATGTCGCGGGGTCCCGCGATGTCGCCTTCCGATGACTGCGGACGAGAGCCAGAGTCGCAAGACAAAGCAGTATCACAATCAGCCATGCGTTTGGACGTTTCGTTGCCACGCTCGCCCCCTCCGGTGCAGTCAAGGTGCATGGTAATACAGGGCTGCCACAAAACCGTGCAGAGCGCAATTTTCGCTGGGAACTTTTCTTATAAGATGTGTGTCTTAGACAGATGGTCCTGTCTACAGCGGGACGAAAGGAGGGTTTGCCGATGCCGACCCTGGCGTCTCTTCTCTTGTTGCTGATCGGAGTTTCGGGAAGCGTTGTTTCCGGTAAGATTCTGGATCGTGAGGGCAAACCGCTGGCAAAAGCCAGGGTCGTTTACACGGAAACCACCAACGGGCGCAGCTACAACGCGAAAACAGACAAGAAAGGTGAATTTACCATTGTTGGCGTGAGTGACGGCTATTACCAGGTGACGATCACCACGGCATCCGGCGAGCAGGTATTTTCCGGCCGGAGAAATGTGAACAGGGTCAATGACAACGACTCGTATCGCCGGCTCCCCAATGACCAAGAAAACATCCTGAATATTGACCTCTCCACCTTTTCTCCTTCAGGGCAAAAGATTGACGGGGAGGGAAATGGCGGCTCGGGCAAACTGAGCAAAAAGCAACTGGAGGCTGTCAGGCGCGAGAACGCCCGGGCCGAAGAGATCAACCGGCTCATTCCTCAACTGCACACCGCGCTCGATGTCAGGGACTGGCCGCAAGCGTTGACGGCCCTGAACAAGCTGATTGTTCTTGATCCCAGCCGCTGGCAGTTCTACCAGAACCTGGGAATGGTGCAAAACAATCTTTACCACTACCAGGACGCCGCCGCGGCGTTTGAAAAAGCCGCCGCGCTTGCGCAAAATCTTCCGGCCAACGCTCAGGACCGCGCCCAGGCGCAAGACCAACTGCCGGGAATATTTCTGGCGGAAGGCGACGCATACAATCTTCTGGACAAGATGGAAGCTGCCCTGGGCGCCTATCAGCACGCCGCTTCCGCTTCACCGAACCCTTCTGAGGCGTATTTCCACGCGTGTAGCGCGCAAAATAATCACGGCAATTTCGACTCCGCCATTGAGCTCTGTCGCAAAGCGATCCAGGCGGACGGAACCCACTGGGAAATGTTCCAGACGCTGGCTACGGTGGAACAAAATGCGGGCAAGTCTGCGGATGCGCTGGAAAGCAACCTGCAGGGCATCGCCGTTGCCCGGAAAGTCCTTGTAAAGGAGCCCGATTCGCCCACCGCACGCAATGGCCTTGGCCAGATGCTGAATGCAGCGGGGAATTTCTACGCGCACGCAAAAAAGTACGATGATGCGGTGGCCGCATTCAAGGAATCAGCCACGTACTCAAGCTACGCAGCACTGCCGTGGTTCAATCTGTGCGCTACGCTTTACGACGCCAATCGGTTGCCCGATGCCGTTGCTGCCTGCGATAAGGCCATTGCCGCCGATCCCGGGATGTCCGACCCTTATTTCGTGAAAGCTTCGGCTCTGATGGGTACGGGCCAGGTGGAGCATGGTGTCTATCATGCTCCCAAGGCTGTCCGCGATTTGCTGAACAAATATCTGGGACTGGCGCCCGCCGGGGAACACGCCGCGGACGCGCGCGCCCTCATCGACAAGCTGGATTCTCCGGTGGAGGTAACATCAGCGCCAAAAAAATAGCTGGTTCTCTTGGACACCGGCGATTTCCGGAGCGAGACGACTGTGGGAGTCGAGGAGCCCCGGCCTGCGAGCGTCTCCAGCGGCCCGACCGAGAACCCGCTATCTCACTAAAAATATTATCGCAGCATGAACGATACACTCACGGCTGCGTTCCCAGTGGCACAAACTCCGTTTTTACATCTCCATTGGGGCTGATGGTGTGCATGGCAAAGCCGAGTTCGCCGCCCCAGGGCAGCCAACTCGTGGCCGGAGCAACGTGCCACATAATGCCGTCGCGATTGAACACACGTCCGTTATGCCAATGGCCCACCAGCATGTGCCGCACGCCGATTTTGTGCAGAATGTTCATCTCGCGCGAGCGATAAGGATCACTCACCACCCAGTAAGGCTTTGAATCCGGAGGGAAGTTGCCGTCGCGAAATACGGGAATATGCTGAATGCCGATGATGATTTTGTGCCGGCCGCGCTCATCGTGGTCCTGGTCGCGATCTTCGCCTTTACCCTGATCCTTGAGCCAGGCCAGCATCCGCTCTGATTCTTCTTCTGTCTGCGGCGGCAGAGGCGGTGGCGTGCGCGCGCCAAAGTTGTCATAGTTTCCCAGCAATTGCGAGTCGATCACCAGGAATGTGACGCCCTTTACCTGAAAGCGGTAATAATCCCGTCCAAAGGCACTGCGGTAGCGGTCCACGTCATTCGAATGCACGTCGTGGTTCCCTGGCGCGTAGTAGAGCGGAGCCTTAAGGCCTTTGAGGATCGATTTGGCCTTGGCCCACTCAGCCGGATTCTCGCCGATGTCGCCGCTCAGCACCACGGCGTCAGGATGGCGGGCGTTGATCATCTCGACTGCACGGCGAAGGTTATCGGCCGCATGAGGTGCGTGCTTCTCTCCCAGGTGCGTGTCGCTGAGTTGTGCGACTGTAACCTGCGCGGCTGCGCCTCGCGGGAGGGCAAAAAAGAGAAACAGCAGGAACAGCCAAGGTATCTTCGTCAGTCGTCTGCGCAGACAGCGGGAGTCCTGTAAGTGAGTTTGCATTTGTTGTTTAGACGCCGTCCCGCAGGGCGCGAGTTGCAGGCCGGGGCTGGACAACTGTCCCCGCTGGAACTTATCTTGATCCTGCGCATCCAATGTCTATGCCCAATATGCAGACTGCAGTCCTCGGCGGTGGTTGCTTCTGGTGTCTGGAAGCTGTGTTCGACAACCTGCAAGGCGTCCAATCCGTTGAATCGGGCTACATGGGCGGGCACGTTGACAAGCCGACATACAGGCAGGTCTGTGGCGGCGACACCGGCCACGTGGAAGTCATCCGCATTTCGTTTGATGCCGACGAAATCTCGTTTCCCGAGTTGCTGGACGTCTTCTTTACCATCCATGACCCCACTACGTTGAACCGCCAGGGCAACGACGTGGGCACGCAGTACCGATCCGTGATTTTTTACACCTCTGATGAGCAGCGCGTCCAGGCCGAGCAGGCCATTGCCGCTCTCAATGCGTCTCACGCCTGGCCCGATCCAGTCGTCACCGCAATAGAACCGGCGAAGGAGTTCTTCATGGCTGAGGACTACCATCAGGAGTACTTCACCAACAATTCCTATCAACCGTATTGCCAGTTTATTGTTGCGCCCAAGGTCAAAAAGTTTCAGCAGAAATTCGCAAAAAAGATGAAAACGGCCGCGTCAAAGTGAGCAGAGACTCGGCTCCCCTGTTCAGAACCGGCCCCGTGCGCTAATTTGGAGTTATGCCCCTTCCCGCCGGCAACCGGAAGCTGGTCCAGATTGTTGACGCCGCGCTGGCGGATGCCGCCCGCAAGAGCGGTGAATGGCTGGTGTGCCGCCCCGGGTGTACGCAGTGCTGCATCGGCGCGTTTGCCATTTCTCAGCTTGACGCCCAACGCCTCCGCCAGGGCCTGCGTGACTTGCAGGCTTCTGACCCGCAGCGCGCTGCGCGCATACGGCGGCGGGCACAAGCGTCGGTGGCGCGACTCTCGAGCGGTTTCCCCGGCGATCCGGCAAGCGGCGTTCTCGGTGAAGATGAAGCTGCTCTTGCCGATTTCACAAACTTTGCTGACGATGAGCCTTGTCCCGCTCTCGACCCGCAAACGGGCAAATGCGATCTTTACTCCGCCCGCCCCATGACGTGCCGGACATTTGGCCCTCCGGTACGCTCCGGCCCGGAAGGCGGCTTGGGCGTATGTGAGCTTTGCTATCAGGGCGTAACCGACGAGGAGATCGCCGCCTGCGAGATGGTTCCTGATCCGGATGAACTTGAGCCGGGCTTGATCCGCGAGGTGGAAAAAACGACAGGTGTGAAAGGAGAGACTCTGGTTGCGTTTTGCCTGGCAGGCGAGCGTGCCGGCGGTTCCCCGCAAAAATAAACCCTGCCCACCCAGGGCAGGGCTCGTCGCACGGATTTTGATCCGCGATCACATGCCCGGTGTACGGAATGTTCCTTCTTTCCGGACCTGCCTCTCGTGCGTCATGATTTTCCACGTGCAGGTGGAGTTCGGCTTTAATCCGGTCAGAGTTACGGAGTGGTTCGTTGAGCCGCCGCGTTCATAGGCGACCCGGTCCTTGCCGCCGCAGTTGTAGTGGACATCATTGGCGCCTTTCTTGTTGGTGGTCCACTCCAGCGTGGCGGAAGTGCCGCTCACGTTTGCCACGTTTGGCCCTGACGTAATGTGCACGGACCTCTCCATCGCCTCTTCTTTCGCGCTCCCCTCAGGCGCTACCTGGGCGGTCTTGGCGTGGACCTTCATGTCTTTGTCCTGGTTTTTATTGTCCCTGGTTTGCGCCTGGGCAAGAGCGCCGGTCAGCGCAAGAGTTAAAGCGAACAGCCAAATCTTCTTCATTGCATTCCCCTCTAAACGTATCGTTGAGGACGAGAGTGGCGAAACTGCCAATTGTGATGCTTCTACTTTTCCGCGTGCTGCTCAGCCATGATCCCGGCTGGAAACAGCGGAATTAGTTGTTAATTGGTTATTAAAACCAAGCGCGCCCGAACGCGGGGAATTGTGAGGAAATCGAGAGTCTCAGCCCAGGAGCACTCCGGGCTGCTACGGGCCGAGGTATGCCGCTACTCATATCTGAGCGCGACCATGGGATCAACGCGCATGGCACGGCGCACCGGAACCAGAGCTGCCAGGAGCGCGATTACCGCCATGGCGCATGTCACGGCTGCGAACGTAAGCGGATCATGGGCGCTTACGTCAAACAGCATGCTGCTAACCAGCCGCGCGCCGAGGAAGGCAATCAGGAGGCCTGTGCCCAGCCCCGCCGCCGTGAGCAGCGCTGCATGTTGCATCACCAGGCGCAGCACATGGCCACGCTGTGCTCCCAGCGCCATGCGAATCCCGATCTCGCGCGTGCGCTGCGTGACCAGATAGGAAAGGACGCTGTAGAGGCCGGTACAGGCAAGCAGCAGCGCCAACCCGGCGAAGCTTGCCAGCAGAATCGTCTGCAGGCTGGCGTCTTCAATATCATTCGCCATCAACTCTTCCATGGTCTGCGGCCGGAAGATGCCCAACGAGCTATCCACCGAGCGCAGGGCTCCCCTGACGGAGGGAAGCAGCTCTTTGGGGTCTCCGGTTGCCCTGATCGAAACGTTTGCACCGAAACCGCGATCACTGAACGAGAGCGTCAGAGGATAATAAGCCTGTGGGGCCGCTCGTTCGCGAATGCCACGTTCATTCACGTCCGCAACCACGCCGGCGATGCGTATTGTGGTGCCGCCCCATAGATAGCTCTTGCCGACTGGATTTTGCCCCGGCCAGAACATGTCAGCCATCGCGCGGCTGATGACCGCCGTGAAGGATAGATCGGACGGCAGCTTCTGGATATCGGGATGTTTCCTGTACAACTCTTCTGCCTGCAGAACCGTCTTCCAGTCGTGCTCCATGTCGGCGTCCGTGAGACTTGTCCCCTGCAGGGTTTTGATTCCGAACGTATGGAAATAATCAGGAGTAATAAAGTTCTGCTCTACCAGCACGCTGTTATGAAGAGGATTGGTGTCGCCCTCCACTTTGATGGGGCCATTGCTGCCGCTCTGCAACGGTATGGCGCCGGAAAGGGCTGCACTCTTCAAGCCGGGCAAAGCCTTGAGCCGGGCAAGAAATCTCTCCGTGAACTCTCGTTGGGACGCCTCGGTTGGGTACCCGGACCGAGGCAGGAAGACCGAAAATGTAAGCACGTTGTGGGGATCGATTCCGATATCCGCCCTGCTCATGCAGGCGAAGCTTTTGAGCAGCAATCCTGCGCCCGCCAGAAGGCCGAGTGAAAGCGCGATTTCGCTGACGACCAGGCAATCCCGGAGCACGCGAGACCATCCCGCCGGTGCGAGCACAGCTTGCGAGCTAGCCTTCAGTTCGTCAGCCAATCTCGTCTGCGTGGCGCGAAACGCGGGCGCGAGCCCGAACAGGATTCCCACGCAAAGGCCGGCGGCGATGGTGAACAGAAGCACGTTAAGATCAATCTGCACAGGCGACTGTCGCGGCAGAGGCAGTGATTGCGCGGAAGCAATCACTCGCACGCACCAGTAGGCTCCCAGCAATCCCACGAAGGCGCCGGTCAGGGAAAGCAGTACACTTTCGGTGAGAAGCTGCCGGATGATGCGCGCACGGCTGGCCCCGAGCACGCTGCGCAGCGCGATCTCACGCTGCCGTCCCGTGGAACGGGCCAAAAGTAGATTCGCCAGGTTCGCGCAAGCCACAAGTAACACCAGGCCAACGGCGCCGAGAAGCACGAGCAACCGCTTCCGGATGTGGCCGGCAACCTGCTCGCGCAACGGGATCACGCGGGCTTCCACTTTCTTGTTGGAATCCGGGTACTGGTGCTCCAGCCTTTTCGCAATCGTCATCAGGTCGGCCTGGCAGGCCTCGGCGCTGACGCCTGGTTTCAGCCGGCCAATGGCCTGGAAGCTGTGGTTACCCCGGTGGCCCATGTTCTTCGGCCCCATATCGATCGGAACATACAACCCAACCGGCACGAAATTGAACCACCGCGGCAGGATTCCCACAATCGTATACTTTTGGCCATCGAGCTCCACCTGGTTATTCAGCACGTCTTCGCGCCTGCCGAAAAAGCTTTGCCACAAGCTGTAGGTGAGAATGGCGACGTGATTTTTCCCGTCCTGGTCTTCACCGGGAAGAAAGGCGCGGCCGCGCAGCATGGGAACGCCCAGAGTGGAAAAGAAATTCGCTTGCGCGGTGATCGCCCGCGTCACCTGTGAGTTGCTGCCCTGACTCAGATTAAAGTGGGTGTACGTATATAGACTCGTAGATTGAAGCGTCTTGTTCTGTGACTGCCAATCAAGGTAGTCGGGACCGGCAAAGGGAAACACGCCGGGTGCAGGCTCCGTTTCCCACAGTTGCACCAGACGGTCAGGGCTTTGATACGGAAGCGGCCGCAAAAGCACCGCATTGATTACGGAAAACATGGCCGAATTGGCGCCGATCCCGAGCGCGAGCATGCCAATCGCTGCGAACGCAAAGCCCGGACTCTTGCGGAGGTTGCGGATGCCATAGCTCAGGTCCTGCGACAGGGTCTCGAAGAAGGGAAGGCCGGCTTGTTGCCGGTAGCTGTCTCGCGCAGAACTCAAACCTCCCGCCTTGATCAGCGCCGCCCGGCGGGCTTCTCCTGGCGACATTCCGGAACGCAGGTTATCTTCGATCTGCATCTGCAGATGGCTCGCAAACTCCTGCTCCATCTCCCAGTCGCGCTTGCGGCCATTGAATATTCCCACAGCCCGCGCCATCCATGCCCGTAAAGTTCTCATGCCGGATCCTCGGGAGAGAGGAAGCGGGCCAGAATGGACGTGGCCTGATCCCACTCTCGCATCTCTTTCCTGAGCTGTGTACGTCCGGCGCGCGTGAGGCGATAAAAGCGGGCACGGCGGTTGTTTTCCGAGACGCCCCATTCGGACGCGATGAATCCTTCCTGCTCCAGTTTCAGAAGAGAGGGATAGAGCGTGCCATAATTCAAAGAGAGCTGATCACCGCTGATCTGCTCGATGCGGCGCGCTATGCCGTATCCATGCTGCGGCCCCATGGTCTCCAGAGTCTTCAGCACCATCAGCGCCAGCGTTCCCTGCCAGACTTCGGTTTTATCGCCCATCCAGATCTCCTATGGCTTGCACATAGGAGTATGCTCTTTCTCCTATGGGAAAGCAAGAGGAACACCCATATTGGACGGACGAGTGACAGGAACGGTAGCAGCGGGGGCCCGGCATAAAGGGCCGCTTCTCCCCGCTCCAGGCTGAGAAGGAAGAGAGCCAAGGCCTGCCTCTTAACGGTATGGGTCGCGGGTTGATGCGGATGTTAGCGAGGGGCGCTGTGTCTCAGATCGCCCATCGGGTCCCGGAAAATCTCATGGTAGAATTCAAATCAAGGCCGACGTAGCTCAGTTGGTAGAGCAGTCGATTCGTAATCGACAGGTCATCGGTTCAAGTCCGATCGTCGGCTCCATTCCTTGCTGTCGCTGCGCTCCACACCGCTTGAGGTCCTTCTCTTTTTGCAAGTCTCCAGCCCCTGATGCAACGGGCTCGGCGCGCAAGTCGGCCTCGCCCTGGCTTTTCCTGCTTGGCCGCTTCGCGGCAAACCGCTTGAGCTCTTTCTCCCCCTTACAAATCTCCGGCTCCTGATGCAACGGGCTCGGCGCGCAGGCCGGCCTCGCCCTGACCTGTCTTGGCTGCGGCCGCTTTGCGGCAAACCCGCTTCAGGTTCCACTGATCCTCAAAGGATCGGGTCTGCGGTATAGTTTCATATCGAACCATAATTGTGCCCGGTTTTCCACACCTGTTCGCCAGTTTGCGCTTGCTATTTGTTGAGAACAATGGCAATAATGCCTTTGTAGGCTTCAAGGATGGGCGGCACTACAAGGCCAATAGTGGAACGCTATCATCGAGAGGACGTACTAAGAATTCTCCGCATCTCGGCGCGACAGCTTGCTGGCTGGGAAAGAGCAGGCTTGTTTCCCGTAAAAGATTTCTATTCCTTTTTTGACCTCCTGCAGATAAAGAAGCTCCGTGACCTGCGCGCCAAACGCGTGCGCCCGGCCGTCATTCGTGATTCGTTACGCGCCATGCAACAGCAGGTTGCCGGAATGGAAAACCCTCTGCTGGAAGCCGGTACCTTCACCGCCCGCTCGCGCATTGTCTTCCGCCACCGTGGCGCCGCGGTGGAACCGCTGGCCGGCCAGTTTGTGATGGACTTCAACCAGCCGGAGGTCGTGGAACCGGCCAAGATTCACGCCATGCGCTCTGCTGAAACCGCGTCTGAATTTTTTACGCGCGGCGTCTCTCTGGAAGAAGACCCCAAGTCGCACAATGAAGCCATCTCCGCCTACAAGCGGTGCCTGGAACTGGATCCAACGCACGCCGCCGCATTCATCAACCTGGGCACGCTCTATTACAACCAGCACGATTACGTCCTGGCGGAGCACTACTATCGCAAGGCCATTGAAGTGGATCCGCGGTACGCGCTGGCTTATTTCGATCTGGGCAACGTGCTCGACGAGACCGGCCGGTTGAACGACGCCATCAAGTCATACCAGGCGGCAATTTCCCTGGCGCCGACCTATGCTGACGCCCACTACAACCTTGCCCTTGCCCTCGAGAAAGCCCGCCAGCCGCGCATGGCCCTGCGCCACTGGGAGACTTACGCCCGTCTCGACACCATGGGGCCGTGGTCAATCCACGCCAAGAATCAGATCAAGAAAATCCTCTCCGCTGACCGCCTGAAGGTTGTGCCGAAAAAGAAGTAGGTCGCCTCATTGAATCCCGGGGGCAGTGAAGGCCCCTGATACCCCGACATGAAATTGAGCACCAGGATTGCAGCCGCTCGCCGGCAACTCTGCCGAATGCAGGAAGACTATCCTTTATTCCTCAAGCGGATCAAAGACCACACTCCTGAACAGACCGCTCTGGCGATTTACGTTTATGAAGATGCGCTTGCGGATTCAGTGCAGAACTTGGAAGATCTTGAACGGGAGAGGCAGGCTGAGCCCTTCTGATCGTTGGCTTGTCAAAACGCCATCAGGATTCGCACATCTCTCACATTGTTGCCTGTCGGACCGGTTTCAACGAGATCGCCAAGCTTCTGAAACAGCGGGAAGGCATTGAAACCGCCGAGGTGTCCTGCAGGATCAAGGCCCGCTGCCAAAGCGCGCTGAACTGTCGTTCCATCCGCCACGGCGCCAGCAGCGGGGCTGGTACCGTCAATGCCATCGGTGCCAGCGCTCAGCACTACAATGTTTTCGCCGGCGATTTTCTGCGCGCAATAAAGCGCGAAGTGCTGGTTACGGCCTCCCATGCCGGCGTTGCCGGCGACCTTGACGGTCACCTCACCGCCAGAGACGATGCAGGCTTGGCTCACACCGTGTTTCAGCTCGCGCAGCCGGTTGAGAAGATAGTCGGCGGCTTTTGCGTGATCCCAGTCATCGCAGGTGTGGTCGATCTCCGCGGCAAAGCCGTGCCGGGTGGCCTCAGCGGCGGCAGCTTTTTCCGCGGTTTCATTGGAGAGGATCTTCCACCATCGTGAACGGGCAAACGCAGGATCGTTCGGCTTCGGCGTTTCCTCGAGCGCATGGCGCTCAAACAGCTCGCGTACGGACGCGGGAAATTCCGGCAGCAGATTGTGCTCGTTCACGATCCGATAGCAATCGTCCGTTGTGGTCGTATCGGGCATGGTGGGCCCGGAGGAAAGCGAATCCAGGGCGTACTCCGGCACATCGGACACCATGATGGAAACCTGCTGCGCCGGTTGGGCGGCCCTGGCCATGCCTCCGCCCTTGGTGGCGGAGAGATGCTTGCGTACGGTATTGATCTGCGCGATGGGCGCTCCGGAAAGCACCAGCGCTTTGTAGGTAGAGACCAGATCAGCCAGGGAGATCTCGTCATCCACCGGCTTTTCCACCGCTGCCGAGCCGCCGCCGCTGATAAGAAAAATTGCCAGCGACTGTTCGTTGAGAGCGCCGAGTGATTTCAGGATCGCCTCGGCCGCGCGCACCGATTCTTCATTCGGCTGGGGATGCCCGCCGGCGAAATAGCGGTAACCAGGAAGCTGATAGGGATGGGCTGTCGGATCGGCGATGATTCCCTGAACCGTGGGCCCAACCTGCCGGGCCAGGATCTCCGCCATGCGGTGCGCCGCCTTGCCAATCGAAACCGCCAGCACGCGGGAATAGGATTTCAGGTCGTAGAGATCTTCGCACACGCGCAGCACGCCGCGATCATATTGCACGTGGCGGTCAAAGGCCTCGCGGATGTCAGCCTTGTTGAGCGCGTCCAGAAAAATCTCTCGTGCCAGCGAACGCATGGTGTGCGCCAGTGACATCAGCCGGTTTGTGCCTCGATATGGAAGTTCTTGCCGACCCAGCTTTGAATGGCGTGCTGCAGTTCCGGCAGATGCCCTTCAAAAAAGTGGTCTGCCCCTTCAATGAGCAGCAGCTCTTTCGGCTCGTGCGCCGCGGCGACAACTTCACGCAGCTTCTCCTGCGGGCTGTACTGGTCGAGCGCCCCGCTTACGAACAGCTTGGGCCGGGTGCAATCCTGAAGGAACTGGTAAGTATACACACGGCCTTCCGCCGCAACCGGCGTTCCCAGGGAGATCAGCCCCACAACGCGCATGTCCGGGCAGGCGGCGCGCAACCCGGTCGCGGCGCCAAAGGAAAAACCGCAGAAAATGATGGGCAGATGATATTCGGAATCGAGCCAGTTGAGCGCAGCGCGGACGTCATCAACTTCGCCGTGCCCGCGATCGTGCTCGCCTTCACTCAGGCTGGCGCCGCGAAAGTTGAAGCGCAGCACAGGAAACCCAAAGCTGTTCAGCGCCTTCATGGCGCGATACACGACCTTGTTGTGCACCGTTCCCCCATACAAAGGGTGTGGATGACAGACCAGCGCCGCATATTTCGCGTCGGGACGCCCATGGTTGAGCAGGGCTTCAAGGCGTCCGGCGGGCCCGGGAAAGAAGAAGGATTTCAGTACAGCGGTCACATTATTTTTTACACGAAAATCAGGAATCCCACCACGGAGGCATGAAACCTTTGAAACACAGAGGAATGGAGGCAACGGAAGAGCTGACCCAAGTGCAGCAAGGTGCAGCGAACTCTAAGCTAAGCCGCCGCTTCGTTTCGAAAATTTAAAAGAGTCGCTTTGCACGTGGCGTTTATCTCTTGACACTTTTGTGCATTCCTCCGCTGCCTTTTTTCCTCTGCGTTTCAAAGATTTTGGTTTTCCTCCGTGTCTCCGTGCCTCCGTCGTGGATTTTATTTATCCTGTATCGGCATGGACCCCATCAAGCTCACCCGCAGGCTCGTCGATATTGAATCCATCAGCGGCAATGAAGGCGCTGTGGGGGCTGAGCTTTATGAAGAGTTGTGCCGGCTTGGCTACACCACGCACAAGATGCCGGTGGCGCATGAGCGCTTCAACGTTCTCGCCACCCTCGATGACCATCCGCCGCAGGTGATATTTTCGACGCACATGGATACGGTGCCGCCATTCATCCCATCCTCCGAGGACCATGACAATGTTTACGGGCGCGGCTCGTGCGATGCCAAAGGAATCATCGCCGCTCAGATTGCAGCCTGCCAGCGCCTGCGCAAAGAAGGAGCCGCAGTGGGTCTGCTCTTCCTCGTTGGCGAGGAGCGGGACAGCCTGGGTGCGAAGATCGCCAATGAAACTCCCAGCGGTAGCCGCTTCCTCATCAACGGTGAGCCTACGGAAAACAAGCTGGCAGTAGCCTCGAAGGGCGCTCTGCGCGTGGAGGTCACGACCCGAGGCAAAATGGCCCATTCGGCTTACCCGCACCTCGGCGAGTCAGCCATCGACAAGCTGCTTGGCGCGCTGGAGCGCCTGCGCGCGATGAAGTTGCCGGAGAATCCTGAGGTCGGACCGTGCACGTTGAACATCGGATTGATCGAAGGCGGCCGCGCGCCCAATGTGATTCCCGATTTCGCCAGGGCGCAACTGCTCTACCGGCTGGTGGGCGCATCCGATGGCTTGCGCCAGGAGATCGCACAGGCTGTGGCCGGGCTGGCCGATGCCGAAGTGGTGCTGGAAATTCCGTTTATGAAGCTGCGCACCGTGCCCGGGGTTGAGACCATGGTGGCGGCCTTCACTACCGATATTCCGGCGCTGGGCAAGTGGGGCACGCCGCTGCTGCTGGGGCCGGGTTCCATTCACGTTGCCCACACTGACCGGGAGTTCATCGCGAAAAAAGAACTGCACCAATCCGTGGAACTTTATTGCACGCTGGCCAAGCAGCTCCTGGCGAGTTGAGTTCGCATGGGCTGTGAACCCGCCTGACCTTGCTCTTACTGTTCGGGAATCAAAGCTCCTGAGGCGATCAGCGTGGCGATTCTGGCAAACTCACCCGCAAAGACGCGGTCGTGCTCGATTCTGGGGCTTACCTTCCGGATGGCTGCATGCGTTCGTTGCAGCGGCGGACTGGTTTTGAGCGGAGCAAGAAACTCAATAGCCTGCGCGGAGGCGCAGGCCTCAATGGCCAAAACGTGCGTGGTATTGGCGACCACCTTTTTCAGCTTGATCGCTGCCGCCATTCCCATGGAGACATAGTCTTCTTTATTTCCAGATGTGGTGATGGAATCCACGGACGCGGGATGGGCAAGCACCTTGTTTTCGCTGGCCAGGGCTGCAGCCGTGACTTGCGGCATCATGAAGCCGGAGTTGATTCCGGCATCGGGTGCGAGAAATGCCGGCAGGTTTTCATTGAGTGCTGGATTGACGAGACGCTCGATGCGGCGCTCGGAGATTCCGGCGAGCGCGGTCAGTGCAATCGCCAGGTAATCGAGCGCGAAGGCCAGCGGCTCGCCATGGAAGTTGCCGCCCGAGATCACGTCGCCGCTCTCCGCGCCCTTCTGGACTGCGCTCTTCTGAACAAAGACCAGCGGGTTATCCACCGCAGAATTCATCTCAATTTCGAAGGTGCGGCGGCAGAAGTCGAGCGTGTCGCGGACCGCGCCATGCACCTGGGGAATGCAGCGCAGGGAGTATGCGTCCTGTACGCGATTGCAATCCTTGTGCGACTGGCGGATCTCGCTGCCTGCAATCAGCCGGCGCAGGTTGGCCGCGACCTTGACCTGTCCGTTGTGGGGGCGGGCGGCGTGAATGCGTTCGTCAAAGGCGACATCGGTTCCGCGCAGCGCGTCGAGTGTCATGGCGCCGAGAACGTCGGCCGTCGCGGCCAGGTTTTCCGCCGCGAGCAGCGCCAGCGTTCCCACCCCAAGCATGGCCTGCGTACCGTTGATAAGAGAAATAGCCTCCTTGGCTTCGGGTACGAGCGGCTTGATCTGCGCGCGCCGCATCGCCTCGGCGCTGGTCATGCGCGCGCCTTCATAAAGGACCTCGCCTTCACCGATCATTGCCAGAGCCAGATGCGCCAGCGGAGCCAGATCGCCGCTTGCGCCCACGCTGCCCTGGGAAGGAATGACAGGATGGATCTTGCGGCTCACCATCTCGCAGAGCAAGTCAATGACTTCGGCGCGCACGCCAGAAAAGCCTTTGGCCAGCGAGTTGGCCCGCAGCAGCATCATGGCGCGGGTTTCTTCCTGGCTGAGCGGCTCGCCGACGCCGGCGGAGTGCGAGCGGATGAGATTGATCTGAAGCTGGCGGTTCTGAGCCGGATCAATGCGGACGTCACTGAGCTTGCCCACGCCTGTGGTGATGGCATACGCCACACGGTTTTCGCGGACGATCGTGTCTACAACCTCGCGTGCTGCATCCACTTTCTCGCGCGCATCGGGAGCCAGAAGGACGGGCCGGTGATCGTAGACCGCCTCGCGCAGGTCATCGAGGGTCAGGTTGTTTCCATTGAGCTTGACAGGGTTCATGGATCTTGTCTCTGCCGGCCGGATGCAAAGGCCTTGATGTATTTTTCCGGAAGCGGGCGGCGCTGGAACTGGTTGTCCACGATGATGTGCATGGTCTCGCCCGTGGCCAGCAGCGTGCGATCGCCGGCGCGCAGCACTTCATAGGCAAAGTGCAGCAGGGAACTGCGCACATTCGCCAGCCGCGTTCGAACCACGATCTCATCATCGTACTGCGCCGGGGCCTTGTAGCGGACGCGCAGATCAACCACGGGAATATGGCAATCGTCTTCCTTTTCCATGGTTGAATACTCGAAGCCGAGCTGGCGCAGCAGTTCCACGCGGCCCACTTCAAACCAGATGACGTAATTGGAATGATAGACCACGCCCATCTTGTCGGTTTCCGCGTAGCGCACGCGGAGCCTGGTTTCGCCTATGATGTCTGTTTTGTCCACTTCGGTTTGCGCTTCTCGAGAAACGAGGTTATCCCTTCTTTGAAGTCTTTGGTCTGGCGGACAGCCGCGTTTTCGCGGACGGCAGAAAGCAGCCGCCGGTCGAGCTCTTCTTTGGTATAGCTCGCAAGCAGCGCCTTGGTGGCTTTCAGCGAGTTGGGGCTGTTCTGCATCAGTTCGGCCGCAAGTGCATGCGCACGTGCCATGAGCTGGTCCGCAGGCACAACCTCAGTCACCAGCCCGTAGCGCCACGCTTCGTCGGCAGTGAAGATGCGTCCGGTCAGCAGGAGGTCGCGGGCCCGCTTTTCGCCGACCGAGGCGACCAGAAAGGCCGAGACGATCCCTGGCACAAATCCGATGCGCACCTCCGTGTAGCCAAACCTGGCTTCCGGAGTTGCGAGCGTAAAGTCGCACAGCGTGGCCAGTCCCGTGCCACCGGCGATCGCGGGTCCATTCACCGCGGCAATCGTCGGTTTGGGGCAATCATAGACTGCGCGGAACAGGCTGGCCATGGTGCGCGAGTCTTCCAGGTTCTGCGCAGGCGCGCGGCCGAGCAGGCCTTTGAGGTTTTCCAGGTCCATACCGGCGCAGAAGGCGTTGCCAGCGCCGGTGAGGATGACAACCTGCGCGGAAGCTGATGCTGCCGCCTCCTTCAGCGCCTTGATGAGATCGTCAATCAGTTCATAGCTGATGGCGTTGCGCTTGTCAGGACGGTTCAGGGTAAGGGTGATCATGCCCTGCGATTCGGAATAGAGAACGGTTTTGTAAGCCATAGGCGTTACTGTACAGTTGTGTGTTTCTTCGCTATGTCAGCTGACATTTGAATGACAGCATCGAGTGGTTTCTTCAGCGGCACCTCAGCGCCATGCTCCTTCAGCGCCTGCACCGCAATTTCCGTGGGAATATTGCCGATCATCTCATCCTGTGCGAACGGACAGCCGCCCAGCCCGCCGATGGCCGAATCGAAACGGCGGCAGCCGGCGTTGTAGGCGGCAACAATTTTCTCTGCGGCTCCTGCCCGCGTGCTGTGCAGATGGGCGCCGATTTCGAGGTGATCGTGTGCGCTTATGACAGCAGAGATCAAGCCGCTTACCTGCTGAGGCGTGGCCAGGCCCACGGTATCTGCGAGCGAAATCTGCTGAATGCCCATGTCGGCGAGGATGCCTACGGCCTCAATCACTTCTTCCGCGTTGCACAAGTCGCCGTAGGGGTTGCCGAACGCCATGGAGATGTACACGACAACGTCAAGCCCGGCGGCATCAGCTTTCAGTTTGATCTGCTCCAGTTCGTCCACCGATTGTTCCAGCGTCTGGTGCTGGTTGCGCTCCAGAAACGTGGGCGAAACCGAGTAGGGGAACCCGAGCGTCTGTACGGCTTCCGTGACGATGGCGCGCTCCGCCCCTTTCTGATTCACAACAATGCCGATAATTTCCACATCATCCGGCGGATCGAGCTTTTCCAGCACCTGCTCGGAGTCCGCCATCTGGGGAACGGCCTTGGGCGATACGAATGACACGGCGTCAATATGCTTGAACCCTGCGCCGACCAGCGCGCGCAGGTACTGGACCTTGAGGTCCGCGGGGATCTGCCCCTTGAGGCCCTGCCAGGCGTCCCGGGGGCATTCGATGATTTTGACTTCATTCCCGGACATTGACACCTTCCAAACCCGCGGCAAAAGCTTTTTCACCGCGGAGGCGCGGAGACGCGGAGTCAAATACTTTCCTGATTATCCCGCCACGCCTCAGTACAGGTACGTTGAAATTGAGAATAAAACCGACCGGTTTGTCCAAGAGTTTCAGGTACGTTAAGAGTTGAGCCTCGTGAATGGGCAAAACTCGATCAATGCTTTTGAGTTCCAGAATCACACTACCTTCGACAATCAGATCAAGACGGTAGCCACAATCGAGCGCAACGCCTTTGTAGAGCACCGGGACTGTGACTTGGCGTTGGAACCTTAGTCCCCTCAAGTGGAGTTCATGACATAAGCATTCTTCGTAAACCGATTCGAGGAGTCCCGGACCGAGCGCTTTGTGAACTTCAATTGCCGCCCCAATAATCTGCTCAGTCAGGGCTTCGAAAATCAATTTGGGTGCTGTTCCGCTTTCGTTTCCAGTCATTTGCCATCTCCAGGCGCAGTGCCCTTGTTCCTTTTGCCTCCGCGTCTCCGCGCCTCCGCGGTGAGTCTTATGTTTGCAACACGCCAACTTTGAACTCTTTCACCTCCGGATTGAGCGAAGCCGCCTCCAGCGCCGTGATCAGCGCCTGCCTCGTCTCCATGGGGTCGATGATCTTATCCAGCCACAGCCGCGCTGCGCCGTAGCGCGGGTCGGTCTGGTGATCGTAGGTGGCTTTGGTGCTGTCAAAGAGTTCTTTCTTTTCCGAGTCGCTCAGTTTTTTGCCGCCGCGTTCAAGCTGCTTGATTTTGATTTCCACCAGCGTTCCCGCCGCCGAAGCGCCGCTCATGACGGCGTAGCGGGCCGAGGGCCAGGCAAAGACGAACCGCGGATCGTAGGCCTTGCCGCACATGGCGTAGTGTCCTGCGCCGAATGAGCCGCCGAGGATGACCGTGATCTTGGGAACGACGGAGTTCGACACGGCGTTCACCATCTTGGCTCCGGCCTTGATGATCCCGCTCCACTCGGCGTCACGGCCCACCATGAAGCCGTTCACGTCGTGGAGGAAGACGAGCGGCACAAGGTTCTGATTGCAGTCCATGATGAAGCGCGCGGCCTTTTCGGCGCTTTCGGTGTAAATCACGCGCCCGAATTCCATGCGCTTTTCGCCGCTGTGCGGATCGGTCTGGGGCACGTGCAGCGCCTGGTTTGCCACAATACCCACAGAAAACCCGCCAATGCGCGCCAGGCCGCATACCACCGTCTCGCCGTATTCGGCCTTGTACTCGTCGAACCTGCTGCCGTCGACAATGCGGGCGATGATTTCCTTCACGTCATAAGGGCGCGCGCCGTCGGCCCCAAAGATGCCGTAGATTTCTTCTGCAGCAAAGGCGGGAGCTTCCGTCTTGATGCGGTCAAAGCGCGCTCCCGGCTTGTGGCCGAGTTTGCTTGCGACCGAGCGAATGCGCTCCAGGCAAACGTGGTCATTGGGTTCGCGATAGTCGATGGTTCCGGCGATCTGGGCATGCATCTTCGCGCCGCCCAGCTCTTCTGCCGAATACTTGGCTCCGATGGCCGCCTGCACCAGCGCCGGGCCGGCGAGGAAGAGTCCGCTGCCTTCGGTCATCAATATGGTGTCGCACATTACCGGCAGGTAAGCGCCGCCGGCCACGCACATTCCCATGATGGCCGTGATCTGGGGAATGCCCATGGCAGACATGACAGCGTTGTTGCGAAAAACGCGGCCAAAATCGTCGGTATCCGGGAAGACGTCTTCCTGAAGGGGAAGAAACACGCCCGCAGAGTCGACCAGGTAAATCGTGGGGATATGATTTTCTATGGCGATGTTCTGTGCGCGGATCACCTTCTTGGCGGTCATGGGGAAGAATGCGCCGGCTTTGACGGTGGCGTCGTTCACGATGAGCATGAACAGGCGGCCGTGAATCCGTCCCAGCCCGGTGACCACTCCTGCAGAGGGCGCGCCGCCCCATTCTTCATACATCTCATAAGCGGCGTAGAGCCCAAGCTCGAAAAAATGTGTATCGCGATCAATGAGCAGGTTGATGCGCTCGCGCGCGGTCAGCCGATTCTTGGCGTGTTGTGCGTCGACTGCCTTGGGGCCTCCGCCCTGGCTGATCTGTTCTTCTTCGTTGCGAATAGCGGAGACCAGTTCGGCCATGCTGCGCATGTTCTTTTCAAACCGGGCAGAGGTGGGGTCAACTTTGCTGATGATCTTGTTTAACAGGTCGGCCATGGGTTTTGGGGCAAACCAGCTAGATTAAATGACGGCAAGAAGAGCGCGCAAACGGTGCTATTGCTGCAGGAACGCCTTGGTCTCCTGGAGAAACAGCTCCAGTTGGTCGTGATGCACCCAGTGCCCGGCTTTCGGAACTTTGACGATACGATGGCTGGCAATGGCCTTCACGCGGGGATCGTTCTCCGGCACGGGAGCGAAGCTCTCCAGGCCCCAGAAGATCAGCGTGGGCGAGGTGATCTGGCCATAGAGTTCCGCCGCATCCTGGATGTGGTGGCCCAGCGGCGGGATGGCGCGGACGTAATTATCGAACTTCCATACCAGCGAGCCATCGGGATCCCAGTTGGTGCCGTGCAGCGTCAGGTGGCGTGCGACCTCGTCAGAGAGATGCGGGTTGGCCTGCTTCATGCGCGCAACTGCGGCGTCCAGGCTGGGATAGGGGTGCACCTTGCGCTTTTCGATCTCGCGGACGTTTTCAATCCACGTGCGCAGCCGCTGGCTCGCCGGACCGTGCACGCGATGCCCGGCGGGGAAGCCGATGCCTTCTATCGAGACCGCCTTGCTCACGCGATCGGGGTAAACGCCGGAGTAGTGCAGCACGATCACGCCGCCGAGTGAGTGCCCGACCAGGCGAATGGGAAACTCATGGATGATGTCGAGAAGCGCGGAAAGATCCAGCACGTGCTCTGCGACGGTGTACATGGCGCCCGGGGCCCAGGCGCTGTTGCCATGTCCCCGCAGGTCGAGAGCATAAACGTGGTACTGCTCGCACAGTGACTGCGCCACCCAGTCCCAGCTGCGCGCGTGGTCCAGCCCGCCGTGCACCAGCACCAGCGCGGGCTTGCCTTCGTGTCCGTAATCCCAGAACTGCAGTTTCAACCGGTCTGAATAGAAGAAATGGGAGATTGGCTCCATGTCAGTAAGCATTGTAAACGTGCAGCTCTCGTTGGCGAGCGGGTTGACGGCCTGAAAGCCGCGCACTTAGACTTCAACGGCAGCAGTGATCGCGCTCACCTCGATAGGTCGACTGCGCTGATGGCAATCCTTGGAGCGAGCAAGGCGAAGGTGTTATGGGTTGTTTCAATATTTCTGTCGTTGGTTGTCGTAATCACTTCCCGGGGAATGGAGGCGCAGATGATGCCGAACCCGTACGGCCCGCCAGTCAGCGTTGAAGCCGCCAAAAAGGCCGCGGCAGCGGCGCTGGCCGAAGCGGTCAAAAACCATTGGACCATGGCCGTGGCCGTGGTGGATCCCGCCGGAACCCTCGTCTATTACGAGAAGATGGACAACACTCAGCTCGGAAGCGCGCAGGTTTCCATCGACAAGGCGCGCTCGGCGGCCCTGTTCAAGCGCCCAACCAAGGTTTTGCAGGATGCGCTCGCTTCCGGCGGCGCCGGGCTTCGCGTGATGGCGCTGCAGGGCGCGGTTCCCCTGGAGGGCGGAGTTCCCATACTCGCCGACGGCAAGATCATTGGAGCCATCGGTGTCTCCGGCGATACAAGCGATCACGACGGCATTTGCGCCCAGGCCGGTGCGGCAACAATCAAATAGTCACAGCCGGAAACTTCCTTTTTGAATCGCGGGCGGGCAACATTTCTAATTTCCCTCCCGCCGGTTCTTATTTTCACTCCCGCACTGGCGCGCATCTTTTCATCGCGAATCTTTGTCAGACAAAAGATTTGAAAATTTAATTGCAATGCGGCGTGGTTTCAGCGCGTTTCGGTCTTCCATTCACGCGCAGCCCGTGGGATTATGGCGCTACTTCAGAAACAGACAGACGACGGACATGAAACCCAACACCCTTGCTGCTCTTGCAGTCCTTGCCCTTCTTGCGCCCCTTTCGGCGCAGGACAGCGTCCATAACACGCCAGTGGTTCCCGTTCATCTGACGGTCCCTGACATTGAAGTCGTAAATCAGGCTGGAGAGAACGTACGGTTCAACTCCGGCGTGGTGAGAGATCGCGTCGCCGTGATTACAAGCTTTTTTACCTCCTGCACTGCGTTCTGTCCTTTGACGCAGGAGCGGCTGGCGCGCCTGGCAAAGCTGCTGCACGACCGCATGGGGAAGGACGTGGTCTTTGTTTCTGTCAGCGTGGATCCTGCGAATGATACTCCGGCAGCGCTGAAAGCCTGGGGAGAGAAACGCAGGATCGGCCCGGGCTGGACGCTGGTAGGCGGGCAGACCGAAAACGTGGAGTCCCTGCTGAAGTCGCTGGGATTGTTCGTCGATCTCCAGCGTCACCAGTCGATGCTGATTATCGGCAATCAGAAGCAGGGGTGGGTGCGCGTGAGTTCCTGGTCGTCTCCCGAAAAACTGGCGCAGGCGATTGATGGAATTGAAAAGGGCTCTTCTCAATCGGCGCGAAAATAAACTCTCAGATTGTTGAGGAGTGGCTAAAACGGCAGTGGGTACTCTGGAGTTTTTCTCGAGTTCAGCCGGCGCATGCCTTTATCCCCTTAGTCCAGCAGCTACCTGCAACCCGTGCTGCTGCTCCCTCATCTCACCCAGCAACTTGAGTGAGTATGAGCGCCATGGGTCAAATCCAATCAAGACTTTTCCTCGTAAGTATTCTTGTTGTCTTCTCAGCTCTCTCGCTGCTCGGCGGATGCGGCGGCGTGAACAACGGCGGAGGCAATGTTGGTGGTGGCGGCGGAGCAACGCCGCAGGCCGTAATCGCCATTGACGTGCAGCCCGCCAACATCGTGCAGGGCCAGAGTGCAACCATTAGCTGGCAGGTGACAAAGGCCACACAATTCTCAATTTCGCCGTCGGTTCTTCCGGCAGGCCAGACCTATCCCCTTGCCGGGTCGGCGATGGTTTCACCCAGTCAGACAACAACCTACACGGCAACAGCTACGGATTCAAACGGGCTGACCACAACGGCAACCCTTACGGTGAGCGTGGCGGCGCCGGTTCCACCCACGATTACATTGAACATCTCCCCGCCCGTTGTGGCGGCGGGAGACACGGCGACAATTTCCTGGACGAGCACGAACGCGACCGCGGTGTCGATTACGCCTTCCATCCTGAGTGAGGACCAGCCTTCACTGGAGCTCTCGGGCTCAGCGCCTGTTACCCCCACGGCGAAAACGGTGTACACGGCGACGGCTAGCGGTGCGAACAATGCGACCGCGCAGGCCGCGGCGACGGTGGACATTCTCAGCGTGAACCTGACCGCATCTCCGGCCACGATTGCCGCCGGACAAAGCGCAACCCTGAGCTGGACGAGCAACAACGCGACCACCGTGAGCATTGACCAGGGAATTGGGACGGTGGGGCCGAGCGGCAGCATGACCGTGAGTCCCGCTGCCACCACCACTTATACGATCACCGCGGTGAATGGCCCAGAAACAGCCACGGCCCAGGCAACGGTGAACGCTCCTTTGTCGGTAAGCCTTCAAGCCTCTCCGGCGAACATCACTCCAGGGCAACAGTCTACGTTGCAGTGGGTATCCCGCGGCGCAACCTCCGTCACGATTGATCAGGGTGTGGGGACATTTACCCAGCCCACTGGGAGTGTTCCTGTTTCGCCCACACAGACAACGACTTACAACATTACGGCGACGGATGCGGCCGGGCATACTGCCACCGCCTCAGCCACCGTAACTGTAAGCACCGCCAGCGGGCTGAGCACGATCAAGCACATCATCTTCATGCTGCAGGAGAACCGCAGCTTTGACAGCTACTTCAGCCAGCTCGGGGCATATGCGGCAAGCCGCGGAATCGCAAACTACCAGATCAACGCCGGCTACGACCAGACCCGGCTCATGCCGCTCATCTCCGGAGCGCTGGCGCATCCTTTCCATGAACCCACCGAGCGGACTGAGAACCTGACTCCTTCCTGGAACGAGAGCCATTTTGATATCGACCAGCAGTCGGATGGCACGTTTAAGATGGACCGCTTCGCGCTGACCACCCATTCGGTTACGCATGACTTTGACCCCGACGGCCTGCGCGCCCTCGGTTTCTACGACCAGACCGATTTGCCGTATTACTACGAACTGGCCACGGAGTTCGCCACCAGCGATGCATTTCATTCGTCGCTGCTCTCCAATACCTTCCCCAACCGCTCCTACCTGTTCTGCGCGACTTCGCAGGGCAGAATCCGCCCCGACCCGGCAGGCCATACCCCATGGACCTGTCCCACGATTTTCAGGAGCCTGCAGAATGCCGGCGTGAAATGGGAGTACTACTACACGGATGGGATATTCCTGTTCAATTTCCAGGACTGGTTCGATCCTGCCATTCAAACCAAGACAGCGAAGGTCGAGAACCTGCTCAACACCCTTGCCAGCCCCACCGCTGATCAGGACCTGGCGGCGGTTGTGTTCATCGACCCGGGATCGGGTGGCAGCGGGCTGGACGAACATCCGGATAACGATATTCAAAATGGTGCTGCCTATATAAAGTGCATCATCGATGCATTAATGGCCAGCCCCGCGTGGCACGATTCGGTGTTCATACTCGCCTATGACGAAGGTGGCGGGCTGTACGATCACGTGCCGCCGTTTGCGGTGGTCCCGCCTGACTCCACCCCACCGGCCCTGACGCCGACCGATTTGCCCGGCGACTTTACCCTGAGCGGGTTCCGCGTGCCGCTGATCGTGGTATCACCCTGGGTCAAGCCGCACTTTGTCTCCCACACCAACCGTGAGCTGACCTCGATCCTCAAGCTCATCGAAACACGTTTCAACCTGCCTGCGCTCACGGCGCGCGATGCGGCGGCAGATGACATGACGGAGTTCTTTGACTTCTCTGATCCGCCGGCTCTGCTTACACCTCCGCCGTTGCCCGCGCAGCCGACCAATGGGCTGAACGATCCGACCAGGGAGGCGCCTCCGCAGTAGTTTGTCGCGGAATGCCGCTTGATCACCAGAGGCGCAGTGCCCTTATGATGGAGATGTATTCTTCAGAAAGGTGCTGCGCCTCGTGCTTTGGATCCTTGCAGCCGCCGTTGCCGTCGTGCTCGGTTTGCAGATCGTACTGCAACTCATCTGCGCCCGGATTGATCGAAAGAAATTCGCTGCTCCAGGCATGATGGTGAAGATTCCCGGAGCAGAGATGCACGTCTGCCCGGCCGGTAACGGGGTTCCTCCGGTCATCCTGGAAGCCGGGATTGCGGCATCGTCGATTAACTGGAGGCCTCTGCAGGCTGAGATTGCCGGGCTGACCACGGTATATTCCTATGATCGCGCGGGCTTTGGCTGGAGTATTGCCAGAAGCCGCAAATGGACGCTGGAGTCCATCACCAGTGATCTGCACGCGATGCTAGGTGCCGCGCATGTTCCCACACCGTACATGCTGGTGGGCCACTCCTTTGCGGCTTACATCATTCGCGCGTTTGCCAACCGCTTTCTGGAAGAAGTTGGAGGCGTAGTGCTGGTTGATCCGCTTACGCCGGAGGAGTGGATTTCCCCGGACCCAGGCCAGCGCTGGAGTCTGCGCGGCGGCATCTGGTTTTCGCGGGCGGGAGGAGTTCTGGCCTCGCTGGGAGTAGTTCGTTTCTGCCTGTGGCTGCTGCAGCGGGGAAACTCGCAGGCGCCCAGGACCGTACTGGCTGCTTTTGGCCCAAAAGCGACGGAGACCGTCGGCCGTATCCTGCGTGAGCTGCTGAAGCTGCCGCCGGATGCCGTCCGCGTCATCCGCGCTCGCTGGAGCGCGCCGAGGTTTTTCTGGACGATGGCTGAGTACATCAAATCGCTTCCGGCTTGTGCGCGCGAAATTGAAGGCCGCTCTTTTCCCGAGCAAATTCCCGTGACCGTGATCTCTGGGGCGCACCAGCCGCAGGTCCGGCTGGATGAACATGCAGCCCTTGCGGCGCACTCGCTTCACGGGCGGCACATGATTGCGGAAAAAAGCCGCCACTGGATCCACCTGGACCAGCCGGAGCTTGTGGTGGAGGCTGTGCGGGAGATGGTAGAGACTGCGCGAAACTCCGCGATAGTTGAAACACGCCATTCCTGACTCCACGCCTCAGCATTTACAATCGATCTCTGGAGCCAAATTCCCGCATGAAGAAGGTTGTCGAGCGCCAACGGAACAAGAACTATTACCGCGTGTTGCATGTGCCCATCTGGATCTGGGCGTTCTGGATACTGCCCGGCCATCTCACGGCTGATCTGTACGCTCACGGACCCGACCGTCGCCACTGGATCTGGCTGGCGATTGTGACCGCAGTCTGCGCATGGCGAGGTTTTGCCGGGCGGTTGCCCGGAGGCGAGCCGCGGCCTTACATCACCCATTATGGCGAGGACAAGCCGAACCTGTGGTATCGCGTGGTGTGTTACACCACGGCGTGGATTGATCTGCTGGTTCCGTTCACGATCAACCTGATCGGGCTGGTGTACAGCTTCTTCACCGGCCGGTATCCCATCATCAGCATGTACCGTAATGTGTACTATGTGCTCGCCGGCGCCATTGTGCTAGCGACCGTGCTCGACATTACGCCGCGCGCACGGCGATCGACCCGCGGCGAGGGCGAGGAGAAGGGATGGTTTTACGTGGCCGTGTGGATGGTTGTTCCCACTCAGCTTGCCGGATGGGCCATGTGGCGGTTGGGCCGCTTTTTTGATCTCGCTCCCACCAATTTGGGCGATCTGCGCCTGATCAGCTTTGTACTGGTTGGCGCTGCTTTCTTTTTACTCGGCTACCTGGGCAAGCTGCCCCGCACGCAAAGGTATTACATTCCTGAAGGCACTGTCTCTGATATGGAAGTTTCGGCTGGAGTGTAACACCCGGCAAGAAAGAGGGCCTGTTTGAGGTTCACGTACTTCAGGGGCAGCGCGTGGCTCAAAAGTTATTGTGGCTAGCGTACGCTGACGCTATACTCGCGCCCATGGATCCAGACATTCTGACTGCACTTCCACTCGTTGCCAGTACTGTGGCTGCAATGGGTATTCTTCTTGTCCTTGGCCATAAGCAGCAACGCACGAAGCGCCAGATCATCCTCGAATATAAGCGCGGAGTGCGCTTCAAAGATGGTGCATTTCAGGAGATCCTGCTGCCCGGGAGCTACAGGTATGACAGCTCAAAAGAGCAGATTGCTGTTGTGGACCTGCGTCCCCAGCCGTTGTTGATCGAGCGACTTGAATACGCGGACTCTGCCGGGCAGGGCGCATGGATCAGCATTTCCGCCTCGATCAGTGTTTGTGACCCGCGCATTGTTACCTTGCAAACCCGCGACCACGTGAGCGAAGGCGCGGTGGCCATTCGAGAAACGGCCAAGCGTGTGGTTGCAGCAATGCCGGCACTATCTGCCCGAATGGACAGGCAAAACCTTGCTCGTCAACTCAGCGAGCAGTGCAGCGCGGAATTGCAGAAAATCGGTCTCAGCCTTTCCAGTTTCGACCTAACGGAAGTCTCAGCTCCGGCTGTCGAGCCGAAACCCAGCACGCTGGAGGTGCAGTAATGAATCCTATGCAGCTGGCTGGACTGGTATTGTGGATTGGGATGTGGGCAGGTCTCATTGCACTCTTGGTTTATCTTCAGCGGCTTGGCAAGCCCAGCAATCACACGCTTCTCCAATATCAAAGGGGGATTATCTACCGCCTTGGTTTGCCCTTTAAAGATGTTGGCCCTGGCCGTCATCGATTGTGGGTCGGACGCGATTACCTTGTTTACGTAGATATGCGTCCGCAGTCCTTCACCCGCAATCTGGCAGGAGTGGCCACGCGAGATGGAGAACTGGCGGCATACTCCCTGGCGGGAAAATTCCAGGCCAAGAATGCCAGAAAAGCGATCAACTGCGCCCGCGACCACAAGCAGGCCGCCATTGCTCTGATTGCTTCCACCGTCCGCCGCATGCTGAACGACTACAGCTCGGAAGATATCAAATCGCATCCCCAGGAAATCTGCAATAACATCATCAAGGCAGTGCAGGATGGAGCGGACAGGATTGGGATGGAAATTCCGGAGCTACGCTTCACGCAGTTGGCGATACTGAAGAAACAAGCAGCAGCTGCACCTTCCGCTGCCACACCGGCTGCGAGAGAGCCTCGTTGATCGAGAGCAAGATTGGCTAGAATAGCTGCGAGGAGATCGACTATGTCCCTTTCCACCAGCCGGCGAGCAGCACGCACCGCACAGTCTGAAATCCGGGTGATGTCCATTGAATGCGAGAGGATCAAAGGCATCAACCTGGCCCAGGGTGTTTGCGATACGCCCGTTCCGCAAGAGGTGCGGGAAGGCGCGCGCCGGGCCATGGAGCAGGGCATCAACAGCTACACGCGGGCTGAAGGGCTGACCCCGATCCGTAATGCCGTCGCGGAGAAGATGCGCCGCTTCAACGGAATTGAATGCGATCCCGAGACTGAAGTCATCATTCATTCCGGATCAACCGGCGCCTTTTACGCCAGTTGCCTCGCGCTGCTGAATCCCGGCGACGAGGTGATCCTGTTTGAACCTTATTATGGCTATCACCTGAACACCATCACTGCGGTGGAAGCGACGTCCGTTTATGTGACTCTGCAGGCGCCGGACTGGAATTTTTCTCGCGAAGATCTGGAGCGCGTGGTCACGCCGCGTACGCGGGCCATCATGATCAACTCGCCCGCAAATCCCTCGGGCAAAGTATTTACCCGCGAAGAACTGGGCTGGATCGCCGACTTTGCCCAGAGGCACGATCTCTTCGTCTTTACGGACGAAATCTACGAGTACTTCATCTACGAAGGAAAACACATCAGCCCCGCCACTCTTCCCGGTATGCGCGAGCGCACCATCACCATCTCGGGTTATTCCAAAACGTTCAGCATTACGGGATGGCGCGTGGGCTACACGATATGTGACCGCAAATGGGCGCAGGCCATTGCTTACTTTCACGACCTTATTTACGTTTGTGCGCCCGCACCGCTGCAGATGGGCGTGGCGGAAGGAATCTGCAAGCTGCCGGAGAGCTTCTATCAGGAGATAGCGAAAGAGTACGTGCACAAACGCGACCTGCTCTGCGGTACATTACAGGAAATTGGGCTCACGCCTTCCGTGCCCAAGGGCGCCTACTACGTGCTGGCGGACGCGAGCATTCTCGGCGGCAAGACAAGCAAGGAAAGATCCATGACTCTGCTGCGCGAAACCGGTGTGGCCACGGTGGCCGGCAGCGCCTTCTATCATGGGGGCGGCGGTGAGAACCTGGTACGGTTCTGCTTCGCCAAAACCGACGCAGAACTGGAAGAGGCGTGCAGGAAATTGAAGACGCTGCCGGAGAAGCTTGCCTCCCGCCAGCTCGTGGCTGGCAAAAATAGCTTTCACCACGGAGACACGGAGGCAGCCGCTGATGAACACAGATAAACGCTGATCTGGATAATTCAGTTCTTCCGGCTTTGTTTAGATCAGCGTTTATCCGCTCTGATCTGCGGCGAAAGCGTTCCGGTTTTCCTCCGCGTCTCCGCGCCTACGTGGTGGATGTGATTCTCACCTTATAATGAGACCAATGAAATTTTCTGAGCTTTTAGAAGGGCTCGGTGTCCCGCCGTCTGGGGGCGATCCTGAAATCTCAGGCTTAGAATACGACTCCCGCCGCATCCAGCCTGGATGGCTTTTTGTCGCGATGCGCGGTGAAACCTCGGATGGAAACCGCTACATTGACGCGGCCATCAAGAAAGGCGCGGTGGCTGTGGTGAGCGATTCAAGCGCGGAGCCGGTGCGCGAAAGGGTAGCGTGGGCTATAGCGCCGCATGGCAGGAAAGCTCTGGCCCGGCTAGCCGCAAATTTCTTCCACCGTCCGGCGGACAGCCTGAAAATCACTGGCGTTACCGGCACGAACGGCAAAACTACCACCACGTTTCTTACCGAAGCTATCCTGAAATCCAGCGGGAAGCCCTCGGCGTTAATTGGGACGATCGAGTATCACGTTGCCGGAAAAATTCTTCCCGCGCCTCACACCACTCCGGAATCGCTGGAACTGAACCAGATTTTTGCCGAGGCCGTTGCCGCCGGAGCAGGCGACGCGGTGATGGAGGTTTCATCGCACGCGCTTGAGCAGGGCCGCGTGTGGGGCATCGCCTACGAAGTGGCGGTCTTCACCAATCTCACCCGCGATCATCTCGATTACCACACTGACATGGAGAGCTACTTTGCCGCCAAGAGCATGATGTTTCAGGGCTCAGGCGCCCGTCCGCCACGCACGGCGGTGATTAACGCGGATGATCCCTATGGACAGGTGCTGCTGAAAGCCAGCCGGGGAATTAGCGAGCAAGTCATCAGCTACGGAATTGAAAAGGGCGACGTCAGAGCGATCGATGTAGATCTTCAGCCGCAGGGCACCTGCTTTAGTCTGATCACGCCGGCGGGTTCCGTCAAAGTGCACTCACAGCTGATTGGCCGGATCAATATCTACAACCTGCTTGCCGCCTCGGCGGCGAGCTGGGCGCGCGGCAGTTCGCTGCCGCAGATTGCCGCTGCAGTTGCCGCCTTCAGCCAGGTTCCGGGGCGGTTCGAACGCGTGGATTGCGGCCAGCCTTTTACCGTGGTGGTTGATTACGCTCACACCGATGACGCCTTGCGAAACCTCACCGCCATTGCCCGCGATTTCATCTCCCGCTCCGGGCGCGCCGGCCGCGTCATCACCGTCTTTGGCTGCGGAGGCGACCGTGACAAAACCAAGCGTCCGCTGATGGGCGAGGCCGCGGGAACAGGCAGTGATTTTGTGGTGGTGACATCAGACAATCCACGGAGTGAAGATCCGCTCAGGATTATTGAAGATATTCTGCCGGGGTTGAAGAGGAGCGGATTGCGCAAATATACCGTAGAACCTGACCGGCAGAAGGCCATCGCGCTTGCGCTGGCGGAGGCGCGTCCCGGTGACATGGTGCTGATTGCGGGCAAGGGACATGAGAAGACTCAAACTACTCGCGAAGGTGTATTCCCTTTTGATGATGTTCAAGTCGTGCGCAAGCGATTACAACAGATGGAACCGGTAGCACAACGGGGGAGAGAATGAACCTGCCGCTCTGGCGCATTGCCGAGTTCATTGGAGCCAAAGGCGAATTTGAGCGTGAAGCGGTCGCCACGGGGTATTCCATAGATTCGCGTACGCTTGTTCAGGGTGATCTGTTCTTTGCTCTGAAAGGCGACCGTTTTGATGGCCATGACTACGTCAACGCGGCGATGGAGAAGGGCGCCGTGGCGGCGGTTGTCGAGCGTGGTAGCACCCCCAATGCAGACCCGCATCGGCTCCTGGTTGTAGAGGACAGCTTGAAAGCCTTGCAGTCGCTTGGCGCGGCGGCGCGGCGGCTGTGGGGCAAGCCCCTGCTGGCCGTGACTGGTTCGGCGGGCAAGACCACAACAAAAGACATTCTGGCCCATCTGCTCAGCACCCGCTTCCGGGTAATGAAGACAGCGGGCAATTTCAACAATCACATTGGCCTCCCGCTGCAACTGTTGAAGCTGGAGCCGGAGCACGATGTTGCTGTCGTAGAGATGGGCATGAATCACGCGGGCGAGATT
>JBLMYN010000240.1:0-5239 GCA_050258305.1 Actinomycetota bacterium | reverse complement strand
CGCCGATCCAAGTTCGGGATGATGGAGGGCCGAGACGATATCGAGCAGCTCATGGGCGTACTCTGAAGCCCTGGTCCCCGCCGCCAGGACGGTGTCATCACAGGCGCGCTCACGATACATGCGCATGGCGCGGGCGATCAGCCATACCAGGGGATTCCACCAGTAAAGCGCGGTGGCAACCTCGGCCAGCACTTGCGTGAATGCATCCATCCGTTTGATGTGCGCGAGTTCATGGTGGAGAACGGCTTCACGCCGCAGCGGCGACCATTCGCAGTAATCGGGCGGCAGAACCACGGCCGGAAACAGCGTGCCCATCGTGAGAGGGATGCCGGTTTCACTGCTGACCAGAAGAGCAACATGCCGGGTAATCCCCATGGCGGCAGCAGCCGCACGCACCTGCGTATTCCATCCCGCATCGGAGAGCACCGTGGCGCGACGAAGCAGCCAGCGTACACGCGACCGGTTGCTTAATGAACGTACGAGGAATACGAGGGTTCCGAGCAACCACACAAGCGCCAGCAACACCGGCCATGCAAAATCCAGCCGGTGCGGTCGCGCGGCAGTCACGCCGGCCTCGACTTTGGTCTGAGGCGCGATTGTGGCATCAGGTCTTTGTGCCGGTTCGGCTTCGCGTTGCGCGTGCCTGCGGGTTCCACGTGAACTTGCGAGCTGTACACGACTGTTTGGAGCGTGGGAGTAAGGCAGCGTATTTGCTGTCTCTGGAACCGCTGCAGCGGCCGGGAGTGATGTTGCAGGCGCGCTAGAGCCAGCGGGAGGAGCAACTGCAGGCAGGGGTTTGGCCATGAACACAGGGAATCCGCGCACGCGCCACTGCGGAAGAAGAGCAGAGAAGGGTAGCGCCAGCGAGGCTGCAACTGCAATCACAAGCAGCAGGTGCCTCATAGCTGAAGAAAGCTTGCGCAACAACTGAGCCGCGCACCAGGCGAGTAAAAGCAGCACGGTCACCTTGATGGCCGTTGCAACGAGAATCGAGGATATGGCGTTGAGTGTGTTCATTATCGACCCTCCTGCCGGGCTTTCTTGACCAATTCATTGAGGTACTGTTTCTCTTTGGATGAGAGTCTGGCGTCCGACATCTCCAGCAAAGCAGCCACTGCGCGCTCCGGCGAACCGCCAAAAAACGTCTTTACCAGATGCTTGAGCGCGGAGGCGCGGACCTGGCTCGTGTCCTGTACAGGCATATAGACGTACTTGAGGCCTTCCTGTTCGTGGCGCAGGTAACCTTTGTCTTCCAAAAAGCCGAGCATTGCGCGCACCGAGGAGTAAGTGGGCGGATCCGGGAGTTCAGCGCGTACCTCGCTTACGGAGGCTTTGCCGAGCCGGTAGATCACGTCCATGATCTGCCGTTCGCGACGCCCGAGTTGAAGGTGTTTTTCGCTGGTCATGTGGGGCTTCCTGGCGGACGCATGCTAGTGCACTAGCACATGCTAATTGATTAGCACGATTTGTCAAGGGTCTATGTGAAATTATTTTTTGGCACGGACGCTTAGTTGCGCGGCGCCGGCGCAGGTCCCGGAGGCAGGATCTCCGGTTCGGCTTCCTGGTTCCGGGAAATCTGGCGGGTCACGAAGTATACGGCCGCCGTCCAGGTGGGAAACAGATCGAGGCCGGGAACAGCTTCAGCGAGCAGCGTGGGCAGGAAAGCCCATTGCCATCCAAGAAGGCGAATCAGCACAAACGCGACGACGAGATCGAGGACATCATCAAGGGGAGAGAAGCCGCCTTCAGCGAACAGCGGAAGGGCAAAGATCTGCAGGGCGTCGGCGATGATGGCAACGGCCCAGGCGAGCCGCAGTTCCGGACTCTTGATGCTTTTGAGAAACTCCCACATGGCCGCTTACATCCCGGCAAATCCTGGAATCAAGGATACTCTTTTTCGCAACGCGGGAAAATTCCAAAATCCTGAGAAGTCCTGGTACGGAGCTTTAGCACGGTGAAACACCGGCGAAAATACAGCTTATGGAGAAGGAAAGTTTCTAACCGGCTTTGCGTTCATGGTCCAGCACTTCGTCAAGAGCTCCGGCGAGCACACCTGCGCGGCGATTGTACTCTCCGGCCAGCAGATCATATTTTTTCTTCAGAATGTGGTATTCGTCTGCGATGTTCAGCGCCGCCAGCACAGCCACACGCAGGGAATCGACGGTGGACGTCTGCTCGGCCACGTTCCGCATCTTGGAATCCACGAACTCGGCCAGCCGGGTGATGTACTCCGCGTCCACGCCGCGAAGGTTGTAAACCTGATCGTAAATTTCTACCTTGATAGGCGCCGCTGTTGTGCTCTGGGAAGCCAAGCTGCACTCCTTAAAAACTGATGCTCAGATGATTATCGTTCGCCTTGATTCAGGGTCAAGAAAATTCGTATCTTGTGCCGGATCCGGACGCTTCACGATTGCCGGCGTTCCACCACGACTGCGGTGCCATACGCCAGGACCTCGGTGACTCCCTGCATCAGCTCGGTAGCATCGTAGCGGACGCCTATGACCGCATTAGCGCCGAGTTGTTCGGCATGCTGCAGCATCAGACTAAAAGACTCATTTCTGGTTCTCTCACACAGATCCGTCATAAGGCTGATATTGCCGCCGACCAGAGTTTGCAGACCCGCACCGATCGTACCTAATACGGAGCGTGATCGGACAATGATGCCGCGCACCACACCGAGTGTGCGCGAAATCTGGTATCCCTCCAGCTCGAACGCGGTGGAGGTCATATTGTGAGCAATCATCCGGTGTTGGTCCTCCTTGGCGGACGCGGGACTTTCTAGCCTTGTTCCACCAGAGCGTCAATCTGCTTCAACATCTTCTCCACCCGGCCGCGCACTTCTTCGCGCTCCTTGCGCAGGGAGATCACCTCAGAGCGCACCAGTTCCAGTTCTTCTTCCCGTTGTTCAAGCTGGTCGCGCAGGCGGTTGGCATCGCGCTCAGCAGCGGCTTTGGCTTCGCGGGCCGACTTGAGCAGTTCAATGGCTTTGTAGATCTTTTCTTCCAGCGCGTGAAAATCTTCGCCGGCAGGCTTTTCATTTTCAGATTCAACTGCTCGCATTGCTGGTAACGACATATACTCACCCACTACTTAAGGATGAGCGCAGTATAAATCAGCAGGTTGTGGAAATTGGGGAAAGAAGCACTCAGCATTCAGTGGTCAGTATTCAGCTCGTCGGCCGGAGCAGAGCAACTCCGTAATCAGCGTCGGTGCTGAAGCCATCACGAATCGGGTTCAGCTCTAGCCTGACCTGTCCACCGGATAGTCAGTTCGCGGGCTGAATGCCGGTTGCTGAGTGCTGACGGCCTCTTACGCTGCTTCGTCATCAAGACGTTCGCGCTGGTTGCTTTGTCCGCTGCCGGTGAAATCTGTGAGCCCGGCGACGGCAGCCATGGCCATGCCCTGCGCGCGAAAGAAAGCGGATTCTTTTTCATCGGAGAAGCGCAGGAGGTTGGGCATGCTGGATATCAGGCCCGACATGCCGAAGTCGATTCTGCCGTGCGTCTCAAAACTCATGGCGTCCGTGACGCCTCCGGGATAATCCGTCAGCAGTGAAATGGTCACGTCCGCACCACCGCATACCAGGCAACTGATGGCGGCGCGCTTGTTACGCTTCCAGAACAGAGCCGCCATGGTGAAGAACGATGCGGCCATTCCGTAATCAATGATGGCGTGAACGGTAGGATTTATGACTTTGGGCATTTTGCCGGTCGCCCACTTCGTGGCCTGTTCAAGAATCGGCATTAAGATCTCCTCGAATAGTGAATGCAATGAAAGAGATGAGATGGCGGGAGATTCCAGTTGTCCTCCACCCGCCTGCCGCCGGAGCATAAAAAAGCGCTTGACTTGCGGAGTAGTGTTTGTGCATGATACATTGTATTACAAGGTATATGGCACTGCTTAGAAATTCCGCAAAGCCCGAGCCGCCCGAGAAATGGGAAGCGCAGTTGCGAAAGGGCTGCCTGGAACTGGCGATCCTGGCAAGCCTGTGGGAGAAGCGGCTTTACGGGCTTGAAATCCTTCGCGTCCTTGAGGAAAACTCGAATCTCGTCCTTGCGGAAGGGACCGTATATCCCATTCTGAGCAGATTGAAAGAAGAGGGCTTGCTTCAGTCAGAGTGGGTGGAAGCAGAGGCAGGTCATCCGCGCAAGTATTACTGGCTCACGGCTGCAGGCAAACAGAAGGCGGTCTCAATGGGCCATTTCTGGAACAGCTTTGCAGCCAATCTCAATGCTCTTTTGAAGCCGCTGTTGAATGGCAAGGGAGGTCGATGAATGAAACCGTCTGTTTCGAATCCCATGGTGGAGACCTATTTCGGCCAACTTGACGCAAAGATGGCCGACCTGCCCGAAGGCGAGCGACGCGAGTTCCTGATGGAATTGCGGGCGCATGTCATGGACCGGCTCGAACAGAGGGCAACGGTCTCTGATGAGGACTGTCGCGCGGTTTTAAAGGCCCTGGGTACGCCGGATGAAATTGCGCGGCAATACCGGATGGAACTCATCTTGAAGCGTTCTTCCTGGAAGATCTCACCGTTAACAGTGTTGCGCGTAGCGCTGCGATGGACCGTTGCCGGCGTCCAGGGCTATCTGGTCTTTATCGTGGCTCTGGTTGGCTATCTGGTTGCTGCAAGCCTGTACCTGACTGCGCTGCTGAAGCCCTTCTTCCCTCACAATATAGGAATGTATGTGAGTGAACGCGGAATCAATTTGGCAGATTTTCCCATACAGCATGGGCATGACATTATGGGGAACTACTACATCCCATTCGCGATCTTTGTCGGCTACCTGTTGACGTTCGGCACCACACTGCTGATTCGCTTTTTAGTGCACCGGTTGGGTGCGCTGCGGCGCATGATCTAAATTGACCCGCTCTCGGCCTGGCTGGCAGTTGCACCTGCTCAGGCCTTCGGCAGCTTGTCCCACACCTGCCAGAATGCTTTCATCTGCAGCGGTGTACCCAGTGAGATACGCGCCCACGTGTCCATGGGCGGAAAAGGGCGGCCGATGAGAATCCCATTGCTCTTGAAGTGCTCGATTACGGTTTTCACCGGACGCAGGCAATCGATCATGACGAAGTTGGTCCACGAGGTAATTGCCGGAACTTTCCGCGTCTTCGCCTCATGCATAAAAACGGCGCGGTCATTGGCGTTGCGCATGACGGCCATCTCGTAGTCTGCAGCGTCATCGAGAGAGGCAAGAGCGCAGCGCAGGGCGAACTCATTGGCGCTGTCTTCAAG
>JBLMYN010000239.1:0-17700 GCA_050258305.1 Actinomycetota bacterium | reverse complement strand
AGTGAAGATATTTTCCTTGCCAAAATTATTAAACAGCACTATTGTACTTCTGCACGGGTTAGGTACATGTACTAATGGCAGCGGTTAATATGTACCAAAGGACAATGAAATGGTTCTCGTGGCGGCCAACAAAGATTCCAGAATGGGACGGAAATTAATTTTTCTAATGTCCATATATTTTTGGATTTTTCAGCACTATAGTACATGGCTACCAGTTGTCCTAAGGTGGTAAGGAGCTCTTACTTCGAGCCAGAAACGTTAAAGGAATCGAAGGAAAGCTTGAACCGAGAAGTCCAGGAGTACGGGGAAAAAAGCTGAAACGGTTTGCAGTATGGGTTCACTTAATCAACGAGCAGAAATCAGCCTTCCGGGGTGGCTGCAAAAGAAACAAGCGGTCAATAGTGGGGCGATTTCTCTTAACAGGTTTTAGCGGGTCACAGCGGGATGGGCATTGCGCGTAAGCGCATTGCTTCCACCAAAGCGGGAGGTGGAGTTTGCGTATACTGGTCATTGAGGATGAGCCGAAGGTTGCACGTACACTGGTAAAGGGTCTGGAAGCTGACCACTTTGCTGTCGATTTGGCAGGAGACGGAGAGGAAGGCCTGCAATTAGCCACTGAGATCGATTATGACGCGATCGTTCTCGACTGGAATTTACCCAAACTGGACGGTTTGACCGTCCTCAAAAAACTGCGGAAGTCAGGATCCAACATGCGCATCCTGCTTCTGAGCGCGCGTCGTGATGTTTCTGACCGGGTCTGCGGCCTGCAGGCCGGTGCTGATGATTACCTTGTAAAACCCTTTTCATTCGAAGAGCTGCTGGCGCGCCTGCATGCCCTGCTGCGTCGTCCCCAGGAACTGCTCGACAAATTGAGCGTGGAAGATCTCGAACTCGACCGCATGCGCCACATGGTCACGCGCGGGGGAAAACAGATCAACCTCACCCAGCGGGAATACGCCGTGCTTGAGTATCTGATGCGGAATGCCGGCCGCACGGTCACACGGACCATGGTCGTGGAACACGTCTGGAACCTGGGGTTTGAAGGCCTGACGAACATCGTGGACGTGTACATCAACTATCTGCGTCAAAAGATCGACCATGGGTTTGAAAAGCCACTGATCCATACTGCGCGCGGGGTCGGCTACATGCTTGCCGCGAATCAGTAAATGAAAAACCTGCTTCCACGTAGCCTGAGATTCCGGCTGGCGTTCAAGCAAACTCTGTCTTTCGCGCTCCTGGTGATCGTCCTCGCCTGGGGCGCGTATGCTTTCCTCGCCCGCCATGTCTTCAGCAAACTCGACGAAGAGCTGGAGGACCGTGCTATTGCTGTCCGAAGCATGCTGCAGATCCGCGACGGGCAGGTACGCTGGTTCAGCAAAGCGGCGGATTCGGAAGTCCGCGAGCATTTCGAAAAGTCCTCACGCTATTATCAGTTGCTCGACGACACCGGCAACGTTGTGGAAACTTCACGAGAGCTGCTGGCCACAGGAGGCACCCTGTCATACAGCCAGACGGCTCGACAGGCACTGGCCTCAGGAACTCCGCAATTTGAAGAGCTGCTGCTTCCCGGCAGCGGCAGGATGCGTATCATCGATGTCCCTGTCGCGGGAACCGGCACTCACCATTACGTCTTGCGGCTGGGGCTCTCCCTTGCTGCCGCAGACGACGAAGTGGAGCGTATGGGACTGGTGATTTTCTTTCTCGTGACCGCACTGCTCTTTTTGCACGGTCTCAACTGCTGGCTGATGGCGGGAAGCATTTTGCGTCCCTTGCACCAAATTAGCGTCGCGGCAGCTCAAATCACACCCTTTGATGCGTCACGACGACTGCCCGTCTTTGGCAGAAACGATGAACTGGACCAGCTCAGCAACAACGTCAACGCCGCCTTAAGCAGGCTGCAGAGCTCGTTCCAGCGCATGTCTGAGTTCCTGCGCAATCTTTCGCACGAAATCCGCCAGCCCTTGACCGTGATGCGGGCGGAGGCAGAGCAGGCTTTGCGGGTCAGCAAGGCTGATTCCGGCTTTCGCGAAATGCTTTCCAGCCAGCTTCAGCACGTGGAATTACTGGCGCGGACCGTCTCAGATTTGATGGAACTGGCGCAATCCGACGATGATGAAATCAAACTGAACTGCCAGAGTGAAGACCTTTCCGAACTGGTGCAGGCCGCAATCGATGGCATGCGGCTGAAATCAAGCGAAAACAGCATTCAGATATCCGGCACGGTACAGCGCAACATTGTAGGGTTTTTCGATGCAGGCCAGTTATGGCGGTTGGTCCTGAACCTGCTCGACAATGCCATCAAGTTCACCGGCCCCGACGGGCGGATCGACGTAGCTCTCAGCGCTCATGATGGCAGGGCGATCCTGTCGATCTCCGATACAGGTTGTGGTATTCCCGCCCATGAGCAAACCCGGATTTTCGAACGTGGCTACAGGACCGGCTCAGCGCGCAGATCGGCGATACCCGGAACCGGGCTGGGACTTCATTTTGCCCGGTGCATTGCCCATGCGCATGGGGGCACCATTGAGGTCATCAGCGTTCCCGGCCATGGCTCCTGCTTTCGCGTTTCCCTTCCTCTCAAGAGCAACTCTGAAAATCCGGTAGACATCGGCCACGCCGTTCATGAAAGCTCCGTTAATTAATAATTAAGAAAAGATTCGCAGGGGGGGCGGCTTTCCCCATTTTCCTTAATTAATTTAATCCCTCACCAACAGTCCTCTAATTTGGTTCGTTCATTCTGCCAATCGGTGCGACAGGTCCACCGGGGCAATGGGACGCTGCGGCATGGTTCAGTGCTGCCGGATCTCCTGCGCAAATTCAGCAAAGCCGAAGGGATTAATCACTTTATGCGTTTATACAAGGCAGCCGCGACGATGTTGGTAAGTTCTCTATCGATCTGGTGTTGCGCTCAGAGCAGGGCGACTGCCCCCACGGGCAGCGCTGCGCCGGCAACTTCGCAAGCGCAGCTCGCAAAACCTGATTCTTCCCGCTTATTTGCCATCGATTACCGCAATGGCCGGGTCAGCCTGGTTGCGGAGAGGGCTGAACTGGGAAAGGTCCTTGAAGCGATAGGCAAGAAGATTGGCGCATCCATTGAGGTTGCCCCCGACGTCGCCAGCGAGCCAGTGGTTGCGCGCATTGGCCCAGCCACACCTGCGCAGGTGCTGGTTCAACTACTGGATGGGCCCAAGCTTGAATACATAGTTATAGGCTCAGATGACGGCGGAAAGGGTTTGAAACGCGTGGTCGTTCGCCGGCGCAACACCTTCGGCCGTGAGCCGCTTGCGGCCATGAAAACACAGCCTGGGCCCTCACGGAGGTAAAGCCCGGAGATCTTCGGTATTCACAAGAATCCTTAAATGGAATTAATCATGATTTATTCCAGTCTTAATCTGCCGGGGCGATGCTGTTATTGCGGAATTCCATATCGTTAGGGAACAGTTTCCACCCCCTGCCGGTGAAACGGGCGAGTTAGCCTTTTTGCCGCCAAACTGTTCCCTGCCCCTGTTGGAACTCCGCAAGCAAGCATTCCGGGAGCAGCAACGATGATTAAAACCGTGGGAATCACCGCGCAGAAATTTGAGGATACCGGACGGACATTATGGGCGTGCCTGGCGCCGGTAATCGTGAAAGTGTGGATAAGTTTCGCGTTCTTCCTCCGTTAGAGCTCGGCAAAAATCCTGGTGCGATCCCCCTGGCGGTACGCCCTGAAGCTGCCGCTTCCTGAAGACAAAAACCCTTGCCGGGGCAAGGGGGCCTGGGCAAGGGGGAAAACGTAAATCCTGAGGTTTTGCCTAGCTCATTGCGCCACGCATGACGTTGGCCGCCAGATACCCCTTAGGTCCTTTCAGAAGCTCAAATTCCACCGTTTCGCCTTCGTTGAGTGTTCTGTACCCATTTTCCTGGATAGCTGAAAAATGAACAAAAACATCTTCCCCAGTCGAACGCTGGATGAAGCCGTATCCCTTGGCACCATTGAACCACTTAACTGTACCCTTCTCTCTCACAAACTAACTCCTTTCGCCTCAATGAGTGAAGAATTCTCCCCTGCCGGAAGTCAGGAAGAGAGAAGAGGTTGCTGCTTTGCCGCCAGTTTCCCCCAACAAAAGAAAGAAGGTCGCATCGGACGCGTGGGGTTCCGCCTGCCGCCCCTGTCTGTTTCGTGAAGTTGTACTGCGCAGTAACCAAAACATCAACCCAAATACCCACCCAGACATGCACTTTAGGGTGGGCTACGCATGATATTCAGGAACTCTCGATCTTGTAAAGGAATTTTTATTAGGCGTTTTCAATAAATCAAATGAGAGCACGCTTAACCCCTTCTGACCAAAGGGCGCAGAACGTAAGTCACATGGCTCCAGCAAATCAGGTGTTTTGACTGCTTTTGGCGGATCAGTGACTCTGGTACGATTTAAAGTGGTTCTTTAATGGAGTCAAGTCCAGTATCGCCCGCTGTTGGGCCGGGAAACATCCCGGAATCACCGGCTGGAGTGTTGCTCCGTGGCTGGAAGGAGATGCTGCGGAACCGCGGGCTCCACACCCTGCGCTACCTGACCAAAACCGAAGCTCATACATTCGCCTTCTCAGTCGCCGCGAACGCCATTCTTTCATTTTTTCCTTTCATGGTTCTATTGATCTGGTTGATTCGAAATGTATTTCATTCGCAGATGATGTTCGATGTGGTGGCGCAGTTTCTCAAGGATCACCTGCCAACCAACCAGGAATTCGTGATCCGCAACCTTGACGCTCTGGTGGCGAGCCGGCGCCGGGTGAAAATGGCTTCGGTCGTTATATTGCTGATAACCTCCACGGGTGTTTTCCTGCCCCTTGAGGTTGCCTTCAATCGCATCTGGGGGTTCGCCAAGAACCGTTCTTACATCGGGAACCAGATTGTTTCACTGCTCCTGGCTTTTGCTTGTGGAGTCCTGACCCTGATCTCAGTGGTATTGGCCGCCGGAAACCAGTGGGCTCTGCAATTTGTGATGCTGGGGCACAAAAACATCGTTTTCACAGTGATCACGGCGATCACGCTGAAGATACTGGCCACTGCCTCAAGCATAGGCACATTCTTTCTGCTTTATTGGATTTTGCCGCACGGCAAGGTACGGCCGGGCAGCGTTTTGCCTTCGGCGATTGCCATGGGAATCCTGTGGGAATTGGGGCGCTACCTGTATGTCAGCGCGCTTCCCTGGCTCAATTTCCCTGAGGTTTATGGGCCTTTTTCCATTTCCGTAACTTTAATGTTCTGGGCATTCATTTCCGGGCTTATGATTTTGGCCGGGGCGCAACTGGCATCCGATTTCGTTCCCGGCCAGACTGTTGTGCCGGACGATGAGGAAGCATTCATTGAGGTGAGTTAAATTCGGAATCTTGAATTTCGTCACTCAGCAACAGCTTCTCCCCTGAGATGGGCTTAAGATTTTGTCGCACATCGGAGTGCACTGCCCTCTCCCTGTGCTCGCACATGCCACCTACAGAAAATTAGAAGTGGGTCCCGAGAACGATCCGTTGTAGAGGCTTGTTTGCTTGTCAAATTTGAAGGAGGAACTATGAAGAAGAAAATCACGACTGCTGTAATTTTTGCGCTGCTGATGCTTGCCACCGCCTCGATTCAGGCGAGGGCTGATATGCCGGTTCCGGTGCCGATTCCTGGGGCGCGATAGCTTCTCAACGAAAGTAGAAAGTACACTCACGTCCGCGAGGAGGCCGCTACGCATGCCGGCGGCTCCTCTGGACTCACGCATTGCTCGCCACGGGCTGGTGTTGTAAGCTGACCCTCACCGAATGAAGACCCCAGCAGAACTGGCACTAGCGCTCATGGGCACTGCCCTTCAGCTGGGCGTTCTAGTTGTGTTTCTGTATCGGCGCTACTACGAGCGTTTCCCCGCATTTTTGGGCTGCATTGCGGTCTCGGTTCTGGGCACAGTCTTCACACTAGCCGTCAGAAACAAGCCCCTTGCATATCTCTGGGGCTTTTGGGCGATCGAGGCATTGTATGTCTGCCTTGCCTTTCTTGCCCTTCTGGAAGTTGTCAAATCGGTTTTCAGAAATTTCTACCATCTAAGCTGGTTTCGCTTTCTTTTTCCAACGATAGGCATTCTCATGGTCTGCACGGCGGTGATCAGATCGCTGGCGAAACCCCCTGCACAGGTCAGCCGCGCCTTTGCCATCATCATTTTTCTCGAGCTGGCCGTTCGATTCCTGCAGATTGGCATCTTTTTCCTATTCTTCGCTTTAGTGCGCTTTTTTCACATGCACTGGCGACGCCATGAGTTTGGGATTGTTCTGGGATTTGCCATCTCGGCAGCCGGAAATCTGGCCGCTTTCCTGCTGCGTTCCGAATTCGGAACGAAAATGAATTACTTTGTGCGAATGACCCCTCCTATCGCTTACACTCTTGCTGTGGTTGTCTGGCTGCTTACTTTCCTCATTCCCCCGCCTGACAACCGGTTGTTGAGCCAGTCTCCAGGATTGACTCCTGAAGAGATGCTGGCGGAAGTCAGGCAGTACCGCAGCTCTGTAAAGAAAATACTGAAACGATGATCTTTGATTTCATCACGATTGTTGTGGTCGGCGCGATGCTGCTCTTCGCCCTGTACACCGCCCTGCAATTTCTGGGCAGGTTCCCGCGGCGAACCATCGAGGACGTCACGCCCTACCTCCGCCCCGCCGAATTCGAAGAGCTTGAGTCACTGCTCGACCCGGCGCACGAGGTAAATTTTCGTCTTCGGCTTTCTCCCCAGGAATTTCGCTCCTGGCAGCGGAAACGAATCCACCTGATGCGCGAATACCTGCTGCGCATGTCCCACAACTCCCTGGTGCTGATTGAATGGGGCAATATGGAATTGACGGGGGAAGGCCGCTCTAGCGCCAAGTCCACTGAGACCGAGGCGCTTGCCCAGGAACTGGTACAGGCAGCGACTGAATTCCGGCTTTATTCCTTCCTTGCGCTTGCGAAGCTGAAGCTCTGGATTGTTTTTCATGTCGATATGTCTGCAAGCCTTCCGGGACTGCGGAACCTGTTTGGAATAGACTCTATTGGGTCATACCACAGGCTGAAAACCGCAGCCGGCGCTCTGGGTTTGACGCATGGCAGGGATTTCCACGAGGCGCTCATCGGCCGGCTTTAGTCTGAATTCCCGTTTTTGAAAATCCGGCGCTTCGCCTGTCCGTAACCACACTTGCGGCTATAATCACAACAGCTTGTTCAAGTGGACGAACATCACGCGAAAGCTTGCGTCATGGGGCATGGCGCCACGTACCCGGCTGGCACGCTTCACCTTGTACCTGGCCGGCATGGACCTGATTCTTTTGTGCGCAGGCTGGGCGTTTCGCCTCGCCGGACTCCCAAGAGCAGCATCTCCCCTGGACGGATGGACGAAATTCATCACCTTCGTCGTGTCTCTCCTCTTCGCGTTTCTTGCTCTGCGCTGGTTTCGACGGCACATCATGTGGAGCGTCCGCAACCGGCTGATTGTCACCTATTTGTTTATCGGCGGCGTTCCGGTAACGCTGGCCATGGCTATGGCGATTGGCGGCGGCCTTCTCATGCTGGATCAGCTCGCCACGTTCTTCACGGTTTCAGAAATTCACAAATATGAGCAGAGATTGCAGGCTGCCAACTCTGCGGCTGCCGAGCAGATATTGAGGCGAGGAGACACGCCTGAACATGTTATGGCTGCCGATGCGCTCTTTCCCGGCCGCACTATTTCCGTTCTACCTGCGAGCTCGGCTCCAGCGTGGCTTAAAACAGATTTTAGCGGCCTCACCAACCAGCAAGGGCAGCTCTTTTTGCGGGCCGCTACGAGCCTGCAGAACGCCAAAGGGCGTGAATTGGTGATTTCCACCGTGCCCGTGAACCAGAAGTTCCTTGCCCAGATTGCCTCGCGTCTGGGGTGGCTCTCTATTCCGGAACCCAATGTCCGGATTGAACGGAAGGGAAAGACTACCAGTATTCGAAGCGACTATTCCAAGGGAGATGCGGATTCTGAACGCCTTCGGGCCGGAAGCGTTCCGCCTCCACAAGGCGCCTGGGACAAGGAATTTAGGTTTGGCGGCCTGATCCAAACCACGGACTGGACTTCCGGATCAACACAGACGGCATTTTTGCTCGGCGCCACGCGCTTATCCACGATCTACTCGTATCTCACCGGATCGATGGAATTATGGACCGGCGTCATCGGAACCGCACTTGTGATCATCGCTGTTGCTTTCGGCGTTGTCATTTTGATCGCACTGCTGATTGGAGTCCGGCTGACACGAACTCTCACGTATTCGGTGGCCAGCCTCTACAAGGCCACCCAGCACATCAACAGAGGCGACTTTGAGCACCGTATTGAGGTCCGGCAGCGGGACCAGTTGGGCGCTTTGCAGACAGCCTTCAACTCGATGACCGAGTCGCTGCAAAAGCTGATCGCGGAGCAGAAGGAGAAAGAGCGCTTGCAGAGCGAGTTGGAGATCGCCCACGAGGTCCAGGAACAGCTTTTTCCCCGCAATACCAGCGGCACGCAATCGCTCGAGGTGTATGGGGTCTGCCATCCCGCGCGCACTGTCAGCGGTGATTACTATGACTTCCTTTCCTATGGCCCTGATCGAATGGGAATCGCCGTTGGCGATATCAGCGGAAAAGGTATCTCTGCGGCGCTGCTGATGGCTACCATTCATTCCGCAGTGCGGGCCTATGAGCAGGAGCAGATGATTTCCCTGGAGGCCGCTTCTGCTTATGGCACCACCGGCCGCCCGAGCGTAATCAGCACCCGTCCAGCGCTTCCCTCACCCGCACAAATGCTCTGGTTGCTGAATCGCCACCTTTTTCGCAGCACCCAGCCGGAAAAATACGCCACGCTTTTCCTCGGCTTTTACGATGGCGATCATCGCCGTCTTACCTACTCGAATGGCGGGCACTTGGCGCCGATCATCCTGGGTCAGGATGGCTCGGTTCGGCGTCTGGAAGCCGGGGGGATGGTGGTGGGACTTTTCGACAATATGGAGTATCAGCAGGAGACGGTTGAATTTCAGCCGGGAGACATTTTTATCGCCTTCAGCGACGGCATGACGGAGCCGGAAAACGAATTCGGAGAATATGGCGAAGACCGGCTGATTGAAACCATCTCAGCAAACCGTTACTTGCCGCTCGAGAGGATATGTTCCCATGCCATAGCCGCGGTGAAAGACTGGATCGGCGCCGTTGAGCAGCCAGACGACATCACCCTGGTGCTGGCCCGGCGCGTCAACTGATCGTGAAGCCGGCTTGATATTGCTTTGTTTGGTGACACCGCATTTTTCAGCCTTACGCTTCTTCGCAAGAACCTCTATCTTTGTACATTCGCTGTCGAGTTCCTTCTGACTTTTCCTGCAAAATGAAAACAAGAACCGTTGTAAAAACGCAAACCGAGATTCCTGCCTGGCAACCGGCCGAAAAGCCGCAAACGATTTTGAACAGGGTGAAACAGCTCACTCAGGATCTGCACGCCATGCAATGCGAGCTTTATGCCGAACTTTCACAAGAGGACGGGAGCCCCCGCAAGGACTCGTTTCTCGCGTTATCGCCGGCTGCCGCCGACCTAAACGCGTTCAAAGCCGCCGCAGACCAGCTCAGGCGCGTGCTTTGGTACTACCTGGAAGATGTAAGTCAAACCTGCGGAGGCGATACACGGGAACGTCCTGGCATGGTCAATGTGCAGGAGCCAGGCGCGTCCACAGCAGAGCCGCTCGCCCAGCCTTTGGAAGCAGGTTCTTTTTTTGAACGGCTGAACCTCGTGATTGACGGCTACATGCGTGATCGCGGAATCCCGGGGTCCGGCACAACAAAATCCTAGTTTCGCGTCAGCCGGTGATCCAGGTTTGCGATTCTCCAGCCCGTTTCAAAGATCAGGCGGGTAATCTCGGTCATCTTGTTGAAATTGATCTTGTCGATGGTGTCTGTGGGCCGGTGGTAATCAACGTGTGTTCCGGTGAAGTAGAAAATGATGGGAATCCCGTGCTTGGCGTAATTCCAATGGTCGGAACGGTAATAGATTCGTTCCGGGTTGGAGGGATCGTTGTAATAGTAATCCAGGTTCATCTTTTGAAATTGCTCATTGGTCTCGGCGCTGATCTTATCCAGTTCCTTGCTGATGCGGTTTGAACCCACAACGTAAACCGCGTTCGGGCCCGTAAGATGTTCGTCCGCAGGATCGTGGTCTCCGGGTGCTTTTGAACGGCCAATCATGTCGATATTGAGATCCACAATCATTTTGTCCAGGGGCACAACCGGCGCGTAATCCGCGTTGTATTCTGAGCCAAGCAGCCCCAGTTCTTCTCCGGCATGGAAAATAATCAGAACCGAACGTTTCGGCCGGTTCAGAGACATGGCTTTGGCAATGGCCAGCACCGCAGAGGTACCCGAGCCGTCATCATCGGCGCCATGGTATATCTCGCCGTGCGGGCCGGTCTTCAGATGATCATAGTGGGCGCTGAAAGTGACGTACTCGTCCCTCAGCTTCGGATCAGTGCCATCCAGAATGCCCACAACGTTCTGGGTCGTCGCGCGCGTCTGCTGCAAAGCAACACTCAGTTCCGCTGAGCACTTGACGCATCTCTGTGCCGCCCCGTGCCCTTGAAAAGCATCACTGGGCTTCAACCCAAAGCCGGCCAGTACCTTTTCCGCCAGACGAGGCCCCAGCGTAAGGGCGGGCAGTTTGGCGTCAGCGTCCTTTGCCAGTTGGACTGTCTCACGCCCGGGAAATCGTTCCAGCACGCTCCTGTCTCTCATGAGATTGAGAAATCGTTGTGGAGGAATGATCAACATGCCGGCGGCGCCATGCGCTTCCGCTGCGCCCAGACCGTCTTCGCTGTTACTCAATTTGGAGAAATCGACACCACCCGTGAGACCTGCGACTGCAACCACTATCTTGCCCTTCACGTTTTTGCCTGCGTAGTCGTCGCGTTTCTGCCTGGGGGCCGAGATTCCTCCACCAACAAAAACCAGCTCCCCATGTGCTTCTCCGCTCGCCGACTGTGGTGAACCGAAGAAATCCAGCCCATATTGGGCGGCTTCCTCTTTACCGTCCACATTCAGATGCAAGGAAGTCCGCGGCCCGTCTATTTTGGTGGATACCACCTCAAACTTTTGCAGAAAGCCGCCATGCGGTTCAGCACCGCGAAAACCGTATACTTCAAGCTCAGATGCGAGATAGCGGGCGACAATGGGGAAATTAGGTGATAGCGTGTATCTTCCACCGAGTTCACTCGATGATAAAAACTCGAGGTGACCTCGCATTTCCGTTGCCGTGATGGAGTCAACCGTGGCAGGAACTGCCGGCAAAGCGGCCGGGGGGTTAGCGCCAAGGCCGATGCTTGCCACAGCCAGCCCCAGTAGGAACGCGCCCAGGCTTTTAGTGAGGGAGGTTCTGAATGGAATCACGCATCAATCGTAGCAGTGCAGCTGCGGATTGCACAATTGCTCACAGTACTGGCGGGACAAGGCCGGAAGTTTAGAATCGTCTTTCCGGAAGACGCTAACGTGAAACAGCCAATCATATTACTTGAAGACGACGCCGATATTGCCAATCTGGTCCGCCATCACCTGCAGCAGTCCGGATTTTCGGTTGTAGTAGCTACAAGCGGTGTGCAGGTTCTCCCTCTGGCCCGGGAAAATCCGCCGGCGCTGTTTCTATTGGACATTATGGTTCCTGGTGAAAATGGGTTTGAAGTTTGCCGCCAGATCCGGGCCAGTCGCGACCTGGCCAAGCTGCCAATCATTTTCCTGACGGCCAAGACCGCTGAGGCGGACCGCGTCCGCGGGCTTGATATCGGAGCCGATGATTACATCAGCAAGCCGTTCAGCACGCGTGAGCTAGTAGCGCGCGTCCGTGCGGTGCTGCGGCGATTTGAAACACCCGTCACCACCAGCATCGCCACACCTGACTTCGAACTCGACAGCGACTCTGTGACACTGACGGTCAGGGGCAAGGCCGTTCAAACTACCGCAACGGAATTTCGCCTCTTACAGTTCCTTGGATCGCATCCCGGACGCGTCTTTACCCGCGACCAGGTGCTGGATGCGGTATGGCGCGACCTGGCCTTCGTGACCCCCCGGTCGGTGGATGTTTACATTCGGCGCTTGAGGGAAAAAATCGAGCAAGACCCAGAGAACCCGCGCTACCTCAAGACGGTTCGCGGTGCAGGATACAAATTTGAGGCTCCGAAGTGAGGAATCGCATTTTTCTGAAACTGCTGCTGGCCTTCGCAGCGGTCATCGCCGTGGCGACAATCATTCTGGACATTGGCATCCGCAGTACCTGGGAGAGTTCATTACGCAGCAATGTGCAGCACTGGCTTGAACAGGAAAGCAAAAGCTTCGCGCTGCTGATCCAGAACGATCACAACCATACCCTGCAGCAGATTGCCGAAGAGCAGGCACGGATCACGGACACCCGGGCCACCATCATTGCGCGGAGCGGAAAGGTGCTGGCGGATTCAAAGGCCGATCCGGAAACCATGGAGAATCACGCTACGCGGCCGGAAGTGATACAAGCATTACGGGGCGAAACGGGTGCGGCCACGCGCCTCAGCCACACGGTGGGAATCGAGTTTCTTTATGTGGCAGTACCCAGCGGGGACAAGATAGCCCGGCTGGCATATCCGCTTGCAACCATCCGCAGCTATGTTGCGTCAATCCGGCGCACCCTGGTGCGTGCATCCCTGCTTGCGCTTTTTTTTGCGCTTTTGCTGGCTCTGGCCGCGGCGCAGATGATTTCAGCGCGCTTGCGGCGCATTTTGCGGTTTGCTGAGCAGGTCTCTTCCGGGGACCTTTCGGCCCGGATTGCCGAAACAGGCGCCGATGAGATCGCCCAGGTGGCGGTGGCTCTGGACCGGACGGCCCGGCGGCTGGAGGAGAACTTTGCCGCATTGCGCGGAAGCCGCGCCCAGCTCGAAGCCCTGCTGAACAGCATGAATGACGGAGTGATTGCCGTTTCTGAGGAAATGCGGGTATTGTGGGCAAACCAGGCCATCAGCAGGATTCTCCACCGTCCAGCCACTATCGGCGCGCCGGTTACGGAACTGGTAAGACATCCCGACTTCCTGTCAACTTTGCGCACCGCCCTCAAGTCGCGGCAGCGGGAGAATGCGCTGGCCCCAGCTCTGGAGGGCCGGGGATCGTTTTCGATCACAGCCGAGCCGCTCCCCGATGGCGGCGTTGTGAGCGTACTGCATGACATCTCTGAAGTTGAGCGGGTGGAGAAGACACGGCGCGACTTCATTGCCAATGTGTCTCACGAGTTGCGCACCCCATTGACCTCAATTCAAGGCTACGCGGAAACTCTTCTGGAGTCAGAAGATACGGCCCCGGGAAACGGCAAGGATTTCCTCCAGATTATCCGGCGCAACGCTGAACGCATGAGCCGCCTGACTGAGGATCTTCTCGTGCTGGCCAGGGTTGAATCGGGCGAGGAAAAGCTCGATCTTCGTCCTCACCCGGCGCCGCAGCTTGCGGCTGAATCCGTCTCGTCCATGCAGGATGATGCGCGCAACGCGGCCGTGGAGCTGAGGCTTGATCCCATTCCGAATGTAAACGTGCTCGCTGATGCGTACGCGGTTCACCAGGTCTTCGCCAACCTGATCAGCAATGCGCTAAGATATGCGGCCACGGGCAAGACCATTGTGGTCGGAGCTGCCGAACAGCCTCAGGCAATTGAATTCTCTGTGCGGGATTTCGGACCAGGCATCGCATCAGAGCATCTGCCGCGCATTTTCGAGAGGTTCTATCGAGTCGACAAGGCCCGTTCGCGCGAAACCGGCGGCACCGGACTGGGGCTTGCCATCGTAAAGCACATTGTCCTCAACCACGGCGGTATGGTTCGTGTGGAAAGCGCTGTTGGGCACGGCTCCACGTTTTTCTTCACACTTCCCAAGGCGTAACCCTTGCACCTGAGCGCGCGACCCTGCGGGACAAGCGGCAAATCTCGTTTTAACAAAACTTTAACATTCGTCTGGTACGGTTCGACATATGCGGGCGCTCCCCAAGGCATCGAAACCCGGCGCTTTGCCTCTCGGTGCCGAGCATACGGTTGCTGAACATGGACAAGGTATTACCGCCACCGCTCCGGGCCGCCCAGGGCGGCGACTGGTTTTCAAAGAGCGTGTCTTCGCTGACCGGGCTTTCCGCTCCGTCGTAATCTCGTGTGCGGTAGCGTTGGTTGCGATTGTCGGCCTGATTTTGTTCGAGCTGATCACGCAGTCTCACCTGTCCATGGCGAAATTCGGGCTCCATTTTCTTGTCAGCTCAGTATGGGATCCGGTTGCTGAAAACTTTGGAGCTCTACCTGCTATTTACGGCACCGCAGTATCTTCCCTGATAGCGCTTCTGCTGGCGGTGCCGCTCTCCGTGGGAACGGCCCTTTTTCTCACCGAAATATGCCCGCGCTTTCTTCGTCCAGTTTTGTCTCTGCTGGTGGAATTACTGGCGGCAATACCCAGTGTGATTTATGGACTGTGGGGAATTTTCGTGCTCGCGCCGTTCTTGCGAGCTTATCTTGAGCCTTTTCTGGAGAATTACTTTGGGTGGACGGGCCTTTTTACCGGCCCGAAATATGGAATCGGCATGCTGGCCGCAGGCGTGATTCTGGCCATCATGGTCCTGCCCATCATCGCTTCCATCACACGCGAAGTCGTCACGGCGGTACCTCGCCAGCAGCGCGAAGCAGCCCTGGCACTCGGCGCCACGAAATGGGAGATGCTGAGGATGGCCGTCCTGCGCAACGCCCGCCCTGGGATCTTCGGGGCGACAATCCTGGGCCTGGGGCGCGCACTGGGCGAGACGATGGCGGTGACCATGGTGATAGGAAACCGGCCGGAGATCTCAAAGTCACTCTTCGCGCCCGGATACACACTGGCCAGTGTGATTGCCAATGAATTCACGGAAGCAGTTGAAAACATTCATCTCAGCGCCATCGTGGAGATGGCGTTGATCCTTTTTGTACTCACTCTGATCGTAAATGCCCTGGCGAGCCTCCTGGTATGGAGCATCACGCGCGGCATGCCTGCGAGGTCTCTTGCATAAGCCGCTCTCGCAGAAAATCAGCCTGTGGCGAAAGTTGGTGAACGTTCTTGCCATGGCATCCATTACCCTGGCTGCGTTCATCGTAACCGTGCCCTTGTTCGTCGTTTTGGGAACAGTGGTCCGGCGGGGTGCGGCGGGGTTGAATTGGGCATTCTTTACGCAAATCCCCGCGCCCATCGGCGAACCCGGGGGAGGCATGGCGAATGCCATCCTGGGTTCTTTGATGATTCTGGTGTTCGCCAGCATCATCGGCGTGCCCCTTGGGATTGGATCTGGCGTGTATCTGGCTGAATACGGCCGCAACCGGTACGGCAATGTTGTTCGCTTTACGGCCGATGTGCTCAACGGAGTTCCTTCCATTGTGATCGGCACCACGGCATGGGCGCTGGTGGTGGTCACCCAGGGCCATTTTTCCATGCTGGCCGGCTCGGTTGCCCTGGGCATCATGATGATTCCAACAATAGCCCGTGGCACTGAAGAGGTGCTGCTGCTGGTTCCTCAAGCCATCCGCGAGGCTGCGCTGGGGCTGGGAATCCCTTATTGGCGCACCGTCGTCTCCGTCATCCTGCGCACCGCAAGCTCAGGAATCATTACCGCCGTCATGCTGGCCTTTGCCAGGGTCGCTGGTGAAACTGCACCGCTGATGTTCACTGCGCTGGGCAATCAGTTCTGGAATATGAAGCTTAACCAGCCGACAGCGGCTATGCCACTCCAAATCTTCAACTATGCCGTGATGCCCTACGACCAGGCACACCAGCAGGCCTGGACTGGCGCCCTGGTTCTTATCGCCGGAATCGTACTTACTGTCTGCATTGTGCGGCTGATCGCCAGCCGTGGTGCGCTCAAGGGAGCCAGCTAATGACAACCAGGATCCACGTTGAGGGGCTGAACGCCTGGTTTGGCCAAAAACAAGCTCTCCATGGCATTGGCCTGGAGATCCTGGATAAGCACACCACAGCCATCATTGGCCCTTCCGGCTGTGGAAAGTCCACGTTTGTGCGCTGTTTGAACCGCATGCATGAAACCGTGCCTGACGCGCGCGTTTCGGGCAAGGTAATCATTGGCGATCTCGATATTTACGGCAAAGGGATATCACCCGTCATCGTCAGAAGAAGGGTTGGGATGGTATTCCAAAAGCCGAATCCCTTTCCGACCATGTCGATTTATGACAACGTGGCTGCCGGGTTGAAGCTGAACGGCTTTCGCAACCGTCGTGAACTTGACGGCATTGTTGAGCAATCGCTGCGCAAGGCGGCCCTGTGGGACGAGGTGAAGGACGAGCTGAAGAAGAAATCGGGAGCGAGCCTTTCCGGCGGGCAGCAACAACGGCTATGCATTGCCCGCGCGCTTGCGGTTGAGCCGGACGTCCTCCTGATGGACGAGCCCGCATCCGCTCTTGATCCGATTTCCACGGCAAAAATTGAGGACCTGATCTTCGAGCTGAAACAGCAATATACTGTAGTGATCGTGACTCACAATATGCAGCAGGCCGCGCGCGTCGCCGAATTCACCGCATTTTTCCTGATGGGGAATCTGGTAGAGTTTGATAAAACGCAGAAGATGTTCACCAATCCGACGGACAAACGGACCGAAGATTACATCACCGGGAGATTTGGATGACGCGAACCAGGTTCCATCAGGGACTCGACGATTTGAAACAGAAGCTCCTGGCTATGGGCGGAATGGCGGAACGCGCCGTGGAGCGCGCTGTTCAGGGATTTCAAAACCGGGACCTGAGCCTTTGCGAAACGGTTCTCCGGGATGAAGCCGGCATCAACGCCCTGGAACGCGAAGTGGACGAGCTTTCCATTGATCTGCTGGCGATGCAACAGCCCATGGCTGTGGACCTGCGGTTCATCATTGCCTGCATCAAGATTAATGCCGATCTCGAACGCGTGGGAGACCAGGCGGTCAATATCGCGGAACGCGTGATGGACATGGTCTCGCACCCACGAGCTGAGCTGAACATAGATCTGCCTCGCATGGCCGCTTTGAGCATTAACATGGTTCGCGACGCGTTAAACGCATTTCTCACCGCTGATCCCGATCTTGCGCGCTCCGTCCTGGAAAGGGACGACGTTGTTGACAATATGAACCGGGAGATCTTTGAAGCGGCTGATTTCGCCATGATCCACAACGCCGCAACCCACCGTGATGCGCTCGACACACTTATCATCGCTCGGAATCTCGAGCGCGTAGCCGACCACGCCACCAACATTGCGGAAGACGTGATCTTCTGGGTTCGTGGGGCGGACGTACGCCACCACGCCCAGGGTTAGTCCCAGGGGATCAATCGTATGAATTCAGCGGAAATTCATGTTCTCATGGAACACCTTCGCCGAAATTACGATGATCCGGGTCACGCACTCACACCCTGCCGCCCAACACCTGTGGAAACATCCGCAATGGCTGCCCGTAAGCCGGCCAACAATCTTGCCTGTTATCAAGCAGTTAGCGCATTCTGTCCGTTTGCTCGCACGCGCTCACGGTACAATGAAATTGGGTGCCCCTCATGCAGCGAGTTTTTAACATTGCATTCATAAATCGCTGCTAGCATCTGCTGCTTGGTTGCGTTATGAGCCGCTCTGTCGAAGATCCATCTTTGTATATCAATCGCGAAGCGTCATGGCTTGCCTTCAACCGGCGCGTGCTGGAAG
>JBLMYN010000238.1:0-6267 GCA_050258305.1 Actinomycetota bacterium | reverse complement strand
CCTTCAAATGAAGCAAAGAAGAAGGTCTTATCTTTCTTGATCGGGAATCCGATGCTGCCGCCAAACTGCTGCCGCGTAAGCGAATCTTTGATGTGGGTGCCAGTGGTGTCCGGTGCAAGAGGATTGAAGGTCTCCCCTGGCTGCAACGCCTGGCTGATGGCGAAGGGATTCGCGGCATCGAGCGCGTCATTGCGGAACAACGCAAACAGAGAACCATGAACGTAGTTCGTTCCGGACTTGCTCACGATGTTGATGGTCGCGCCGCTGGCGCCGCCGAGATCCGCTCCATAATTACTGCGGTTTATTTGAAATTCCTGAACCGCATCCTGGGATAGCGTGAGCCGGACCCCTCCGGCGTCATCGTTCGCTTCACCGCCGTCGACGGTCACACTGTTGCCGCGGCCGTTGCTTCCATAGAACGAAAGTCCGCTCTGCGGCGTCTGCTTTACGCGGAAGTCCTGGTCGGCCGCGAGGCGCGTAGAGTCCGACACTCCGGGCGCGAGCAGCGTAAACGTCAGATAATCGCGGCGGTTGATGGGCAAGTCCGTAATCTGCTGCTGACTGATGACGTTTCCCTGGCTGCCCTTGGTGGTCTCGACGACCGGCACTTCCGCCGTAACCTCGACGGACTCCGACACCTGCGATACTTTCAACTGAAAATTCATGGTTGCCGTCTGCCCGATGACCACCGGCACAGCCTTGGCAATCTCGCTCTGGAAGCCCGGCTTGCTCACGCTGACGCTATACGTCGACGGCAACAGCCCAAATGCGTGATACACGCCAGTAGCATCGGTCGTGATGTTGTGCTTCGTACCCTTGGCCACGTCCGTGACGGTCACATTCGCCCCGGCCACAAACGCGCCCGACGGGTCCGTCACCGTCCCCTTGATATCACCAGAAGCGCCAACGCCCTGCGCGTACACCAGACCTGTCAGCAGAAGACACACCAACAAAACTTTAGAGAGATGGAAAACTTTCATCGACTCCTCCTATCCGAAGCGTAGGACATCGGCCCGTTATCAATCTTCTTGTTAACTTTACGCCGCAACCCGACTTTGAATGAGGACTCATTCATTTACCGGCTCCGGCGACTCGCAATCCAATTTTTGCCATTGTTTCCCAGCGAATCTAGATCTTCTGTAACTCAAAACACCTTTTTATGGCTATTTTTTCGGCGTGGAATTATGTCTCTCCGCAGCCGATTTGTCAAAACGTTAACCCCGGCAGACCGGCGAATCACCCACCGCCGCTGCAAACCTGCGCCGCCACATGCCACCAGGTCCGAATCAACCCCCCTGGTCTCAGGCCGCCGATCAGCTCTCGCTGCCCCATCCGCCCCATCTCCCACGGCGCGCTCCCCGGCTGCGATTTTTTTCGGCCCAGAATTATATCCCAAACCTGCTTCTGCTGAGACAGTGTTTTTACATATTCGGTAGATTTTTTCCTGAATAGGAATAATTTTCTTACTCTTAGTAAACTCTCAAGGGTCCTGGCCCGGCTCGGGCGCGATTGAATTGCGCCCTCCCCCAGGGGGCATTCCCGTATACTATCTCCGCTTTGTATTCCGCGGGAGGGCAAATGCCCGCCTGGTAACGAGGTCCAGCCACTTTGGCGCCGCGCTCCTCTGAACTCAAGAATGAAGTCATCGCCCTCAAGCGCAAGCGCATCGTCGATGCCGCCCGCCGCCTCTTCTATGAAAAAGGCTACGAACGCACCACGCTCGACGACATCGCCGAACGCCTCCAGGTCACCAAGCCCTTCATCTACTCCTACTACAAAAACAAGAACGAACTGCTTCACGAGATCGCGCAGCAATGCATCAGCCAGTGTCTTCAGGCCCAGTCGCGCATTCTGAACAGCAAACTCGCCATCCCGGAAAAGCTCTCCAGAATCGTCGCGGAAGTCGCACAGATCATCATCGCAAACCAGGCCAATACCATCATCTACCTGCGCGAAGAAATGAACCTTGATTGGCGGGTCGCCCAGAAAATCCGCGAGCAACGCAACGATTTCGACCACAGGAACATGAAGCTGCTCAGGGATGGCGCCCGCTCCGGCTCGTTCAAGCTGGTCGATGAGCGCGTCACCGCCCGCTGCATCGGCGGCATCCTCGTCTGGTGCGCACTCTGGTATCGCGACCTGGGCGTGCTCTCTCCCTCAGCCATTGCCCGGCTCGTGAGCGATACGGTCATGCGGATGGTCGGCGCGGCTCGCAACAATCAGCGCCGCCACACATCTTCGCGCGCGCAAGCAGCCAAGGCGTGAGCGGTACGGAGCGTGGTCGAGCAGGCCGTCTTGTCTCCACCAGGCTGTTTGTCGTATCGGGGTGGAGCAGGCCTCAGACCTGCATGAAGGCTGCTGAAAGGTTCCGGCTTTAGCCGCTGAGGTCATGTTGAGCATCCCTTATCGCGGCAGCACCACAGCAAGCCGTTCTCTACTAATCACTCACCGGGCTCAGCGCGCGGCCCATCTTCCCCCTGCGTTTTTCCAGCCAGTTCGCGAACATGGCCGCAGCGCGGGTGGGAAACAGCCGCGCCATGCGGTCCATGCGGTAAGCATCTGCTCCAATCAGCACGCGATCTTTGTTCCGCAGGATGCCCTGCACAATGGTGCGCGCCGCCTCCTCCGGGGTGATGACGGCCACGCGATTGAACAATTCCTTTGCCTCCGCCTGGCCCTGCGGATCAGTGGCCGCGCCCGCGCGCCCGCTGTTGGCGATGTTGGTCCTGATGCCCGCCGGATGCACGCACGTCACCGCGATCCCGCTGCCCCGCAGTTCCTCGCGCAGCGATTCGCTGAAGCCCCGCACGGCATACTTGCTGGCGCCGTAGGCCGTCTGTCCCGGAGGCGCAATCAGCCCGAACACGCTCGACAGGTTCACAAAGCGCGCCTGCTTCTGCTCGCGCAGCAGCGGCAGAAAGAATTTGCAGCCGTGAATCACGCCCCAGAAGTTCACGCGGAAGAGCCACTCAAACTCGGCCACCGTCAGCTCTTCAAAATTTCCATACAGCGCCACGCCGGCGTTGTTCACCACGATGGTGGCGCGTCCAAAATCCTGGCGCACTTTTCTCGCAAATGCCTCCACCGCGGCCGCATCGCCCACGTCGCAAACGTAGGTACCGGCTTTGGCATTGCCCAGCAGGCTGCGCGTCTCTTCAACACTCGCCGCGTTCACGTCGGCCAGCGCCAGTTCCGCGCCGCCCGCGGCAAATTCCTTCGCCAGCGCCCGCCCAATCCCCGAGCCCGCGCCTGTAATCACCACCACTGCATTAGCGAAATCACGCATTTGAGATCTCCTGCCTTGCCTGTACTCCAAACCTTACCGCTGATAAACAGTGATGAAACTGATTCACGCAGGTAAAGGCTTTCATCTGGTTCTTGTTTCAGCTGCGTTCATCAGCCCTATCAGCGTTGATCAGCGGTATGGTTTTGCTTTTCCGATCTCGGCGATGTCGGCGATCACGCGCGATCTCGGCGATCCCCCGGTTCCCCCGCACTTTATCACAAAAAATGAATGGCGATTCATCTTGACACAGCCCCCTGCGCGCCTCACAATGTTCCGCCATGGCTGAGAGCTACAGCGCAAGACTGGCCGCCATCACCCTGCCGGACGTCGACGGCAAACCGGTGCATCTCGGGTCCCTGTGGGCCGATGCGCCCGCGGTAATCGTCTTTCTCCGGCACTATGGTTGAATCTTCTGCTGTGAGCACGTCGCGCAGTTGCGCGAGCACCTTCAGCAGTTCGTTGAGCGCGGAGCCCGCCTGGCCGCCATCGGCCTGGGCGACGTCAATTACGCCCGCCTGTTCCGCGAGAAAAATCACATCACCTTCCCGCTGCTCATCGATGATCAGCGCGTGGCCTATGGTGAGCTGCGGCTGAAGAAAGCCAACCTGCTTCACCTTTTCCGCCGCGACAACATGCAGGCGCGCAAGCGCGCCAAGCTGATCGGCGCGCGCCAGCACCGTCTGGGCAAAGATCCGTTCCAGCTGGGCGGCAGCTTTGTCTTTGGCCCCGGCAATGTCGACCGTTTCGTCCACATCAGCGAAACCTTCGGCGATAACGCCCAGCCCCAGGACTTGCTCGCCGCGCTCGATAGCCAGAAGCTGCGCGCAACAAGCTAAAAAGGCTGCCGCGCTGAAGCACGCTGATGATCACTGATTGAACAAGGAACGCCAGGCCGGCGATCATCGTCTAGATTTGAACTCCAAACCGAACCTGCATTTCTCTGCGGCCGAGAGCGGTCACACGCAGTGCCCTGCTGTCGAGTTCCTGGACCACCCACTTTTTCTTGAGCGCGAGTTTCAGTAGCGCGGCGCCCAGCGCACCGCCGAGGTGCGGCCGGCGCTCGCTCCAGTCGAGACAGGCGCAGGCAAAGCGGCGGCGCTGACTGCGCTCCGCGGCCACATCGATTCCCAGTGTCTGAAGCGCCTTCGTTCCTCCCGACGTCAGATCATATTGATTGCCATCGTTGGTGACGGGCGCCACCCAGCGCAGCGAATGCAGGCGGTCATGCAACAACACGCCCAGCGTGCCGGCCATGTGGTCATAACATGTGCGGGCAAAACGAAGCCGGTCCGGCGTGTTGGGAACGAATTTCCTTTGATCTCCCCCCGCGAGAACGCTCAGGCCTTCCAGCACGGCAGCGACGTCCGGCCCTTCCAGGCTGTAATAACGATGCTTTCCCTGAGCGTGCACCTTGATCAGGCGCCCGGCCATGAGGCGGCTCAGATGCGCGCTTGCGGTCGAGGGACTCACCCCCGCGACAACGGCTAGCTCGGTGCTGGTACGGGCATGACCGTCAGAGAGGCAGTAAAGCATGCGGGACCGCGCGGGATCACCGATGGCTGAAGCAATGCGGGAAACCGCCGCATCATGATGCTGGCCTACATCCATACTTCGATGCTAAACGAAGTATGGATGATCGACAAATGAAATAGTGGGAGCTCGGAGGAAATCAATGACAATAACATGCGTCATCCGCTATGAAATCGATCCGTTTCAAAAGGACGGATTCAGGCAATACGCGGAGAACTGGGGCCGCATCATTCCCCGATGCGGCGGGCAGCTTGTAGGATATTTTCTTCCCTACGAGGGCACGAATAATGTTGCCTGGGGACTGATTGCATTCGACAGCCTGGCGTCCTACGAAGGTTACAAAGCGAAGCTGAAGGTCGATCCGGAAGCACTGGAGAACTTTGCCATGGCCCAGACAAAGCGGCTGATTGTTCGTGAGGAAAGAAATTTCGTTGAGGGAGTGGAAGCAACGCTTGGCTTCCCTGCCCCAACGCCCTGCAAGGAGAAAGTTCATGTTGACGCAAGCTGAAAAAGGAGCGGCTTTCCGCAAACTGCACGAACGCGACAGTGCATTCATCATTCCCAATCCCTGGGACATCGGGACCGCGCGCATTCTGGAGCACCTCGGTTTTGAGGCGCTGGCCACCACCAGCATGGGCTATGCGTTTTCGGTGGGCAAAAGGGATGGCGGGCTCAGCCGCGATGAGGCGATCACCCATGTAGCTGCGATCGCAGCCGCCACCGACCTTCCCGTCAGCGCCGATCTGGAGAACTGCTTTGCCGACGATCCGCAGAAGGCTGCCGAGACCATCAGGCTGGCGGCCGACGCCGGAGCCGTCGGTGGATCGATTGAAGATGCAACCGGACGGCCGGACAATCCGATTTACGACTTCGAATACGCAGTCGAGCGCGTACGCGCCGCCGTTGCCACAGCGCGGGCGCTTCCCTTCACGTTTACGCTGACAGCGCGAGCGGAAAATTTTCTGCACGGACGGCCGGATCTCAAGGACACCATCAGGCGCTTGCAGGCCTTCCAGGAAGCGGGAGCCGATGTCCTATACGCGCCCGGACTGCGCAGCAAAGAGGACATCACAGCGGTGATACGGTCCGTCGATCGTCCGGTGAATGTGCTGATGGGGTTGCAGGGCGTTCTGCTGAGCCTGGACGAACTCTCACAATTGGGAGCGAAAAGGATCAGCGTAGGCAGTTCGCTGGCGCGGACTGCGCTGGCTGCCTTTCTCCGCGGAGCCCGCGAGATGCGGGAAAAGGGCACGTTCACGTTCGCCGATGAAGCCGTCAGCCCCCGCGAAATCAGCGCCATCTTCAAATAGAGAGTTATTAACGGAGAACATTGCGTTTCTGCAAATGTCTGCAGGTCGTCCCAGATAAGTCCAGCTCCGCTGACACTGGCGTCTGCTCAAATCGGCCATTGCGCTCCGGGCACGCCGTGCCCTATCCTGCGCAGGCATGGC
>JBLMYN010000237.1:0-2574 GCA_050258305.1 Actinomycetota bacterium | reverse complement strand
AGCAAAGCCTTTGTTGCCTGCAGCGGATCGAAACAAGTTGCAGTCGTGGACCTGCACACCAACAAACTCCTGGCACTGCTCGATGTGCGCGACACGCCCATCCAGATTGCGGTGAAACCGGACGGCGGAGAAGTATTTGTCTGCAATTACGGCGCAAGTTCCATTTCAGAAATTATCGCCAGCGGCAACGATGTGAACAGCACTTTCCTCATCGGCGATCATCCCGTACGGGCGCTGGTATCGCCTGACAATTCCCTGCTTTATGTGGCCAATTATGGTTCCGATTCACTCGCCGTGCACAACATCGATACCGGGAAATTCGTCACCTCGGTCCCGGTTGGCGGTCATCCGGAAGGGCTCGCATTCTCACCCAACCACTTCATGCTTCTGGTCGTGAATACCGGGACCGGAGACCTTTCGGTCCTTTCGCTGATCGATAGTAAAGGGGATCCACAGCCGGACCGGCCGCTCCTGGAAACCATGATTCCGCTGGGGCGGAACCCGCGCGCGATCGTGGTGAAGGCATTTGTCAGCCAAAATCTCGGTTCTGATGGCCGCTGATCGCGCAGACCACACAAAAGTATCAGACAAGCCCCAACCCGCCGTCCACCGTGAGGATCTGCCCGGTGATGTAATGCGGGCACGTAGAAAAATACATCACCGCGCTTACCACGTCCTCCGGAGTTCCGTTGCGGCTGGATGGCGTTCGCTCAGCCAGGCGTTTGAGCAATGAACCCTCATGTTCTCCTTCTCCGCCATCGATCATTCCTGGAGCCACACAGTTCACCGCGACGTCCGGCGCCAGCGCTTTGGCGCTAACCCGGGTAAGCATGTGCAGTGCCGCTTTCGACGCGCAGTAATGGGCATGAGTCACCCAGGGCTTTTCTCCACCAAGCGAACCCAGATTCACGATGTGGCCTTTGGCTTCGCGCAGCGCCGGCATGCAATGCTTGGTCATCAGGAACGGGCCGCCGACGTTGGTGGCAAGCACGTTTTCCCACTGCTCCTGCGTGATCTTCTCAAGGAGCGCCGTCTCGAACACGCCTGCATTGTTAATGAGCACGTCAATCCGGCCAAAGGTATCAAGGGCGGTTTCCACCGTCCGGGCCACGCTGTTTTCGCTGCGAACGTCGCATTTGATGGCGCGGTGCTTGACGGTCAGCCGTACGAGTTCCGTGCTGGTTTCGTCGGCATCGGCCTGAGAATTCAGATACGTAAATGCTACTTGCGCGCCGGCCCTCCCCGCAGCCAGCACCATGGCCCGCCCAAGGCGGCGAGCGCCTCCGGTGATAAGGACCGCCTTGCCTTTCAGATCATTCACGGTGGAATTGTAAATGGTCACAGATGGAGAGCACGGCACGTGGTCAAGATTTGAAATCCGCACAGCCCAGGGCGGTTGTGCCGCTTTTTCGGTCGATACTGCTTTGGCCGCAATGTCGCCTTGAATCTTTTCTGCACCGAAGCTTATCGAATCCAGCTATGGACGACTTATTTCAATTTGTAACGACTCCTGACGCTGGGGAGAATGCCCGGCTCGAAGTTTCAGGAGAAGAGGCCGAGGCTCTGGATGCCTATTCACGCGTGGTAACGAGGGTGGCGGAATGGGTAAGCCCGGCCGTGGTGCGAATCCAGGTTGAAAATGGCCGGGGACGCGGCGGCAGCGGAAGCGGGTTCATCTTCACTCCCGATGGATTCATCATCACCAACAGTCACGTGGTGCATGGCGGCGTACGCGTTAAGGTCCTGACGCCGGATGCGGGCGAGTTCCAGGCTCAGTTGATCGGCGAAGATCCGGATACCGACCTGGCCGTCCTGCGTATCGACGCGCTCGGCTTACGCCTGGTCAAACTGGGCGACTCGCGCAAGATTCGCGTCGGACAGCTAGTCGTAGCCATCGGCAATCCCTATGGCTTTCAACACACGGTCACCGCGGGCGTAGTCAGCGCGCTGGGGCGGAGTTTGCGCTCCCAGCCCGGACGACTGATTGACGACGTAATTCAGACGGATGCGGCGCTGAACCCGGGTAACTCCGGGGGCCCGCTGGTGAATGCGGCGGGCGAAGTCATTGGAGTGAACACGGCCACCATTCTTCCGGCACAGGGATTGTGCTTTGCCATTTCAGTCAATACGGCCCAATTCATCGCCAGTAAGCTGATTCGGGATGGCGTGGTGCGGCGCAGTTATATCGGCGTGCAGGCGCAGACGGCGCCGATAAACCGGATCATCGCCCGGCATTATGACGTTAAGCATTCAACCGGCGCGCTCGTGCTGGGGACAGAGTCCGGCAGCCCGGCAGGCAGAGTGGGGTTGCAGGAAGGTGATGTAATCATTGCCCTGGACGGCGAACCGGTGGAAGGCGTGGACGTACTCCACCGGTTATTGGGCGAAGAACGGATCGCGCGTGCAACAAAGCTAGTGGTACTGCGCGGATCGAAAAGAATCGAACTCACCGTTGTTCCGGAAACCCGGAAAAGCTGAACCTGGAGAAACGCAGATTACCTCGCCGCAATAATTACGTGTGCCTGCGTTTTGCCATCAATCGGGCCGGCCCCGAATCTTGCCCTGACAGCGGCT
>JBLMYN010000236.1:0-7618 GCA_050258305.1 Actinomycetota bacterium | reverse complement strand
GACCCACACGGCGCAGGCTACAACAACGGTCGGGAACGGCAGCTCTATACCGATATCCTGCGGCGCGTTAGGGCGTTACCCGGCGTGCGTTCCGCCAGTCTGTCTTTTACTTATCCATCGCAATCGATTGCGCAGTTCCGCGCTACATACATCCAAAGCCGGCCTCTGCACGCCGGCCAACTCCCCCCTCAGACTCTTTGGAGCCCTGTCTCTCCCGGTTATTTTAAGACCCTGGAAATTCCTCTTCTGCGCGGACGCTCTTTCCTGGACTCTGATTCTCCGGACGCCCCGGCTGTGGCGATCATCAACCAGACCATGGCAAAGAAATTCTGGCCCGGAGAAGACCCGATCGGACAAAATATCAGCCTTGCCAGCCCTTCGGGGCCCTGGATTGAAATCGTAGGGGTTGCGCGGGACAGCACTTATTACAGTGTTTTCGCCAAGAATGTCTCGTGTTTATATCTTCCCTTTGCACAGCAGGATTTGCCATTGGCTAACATTCTGGTAAGGACCTCATCTAATCCTGAGCTAATGACGCGGGCAGTAGAAAATGAGATTCACCTCGTTGCCCCGGACTTGCCGGTTTTTGGTGCTGGAAGCCTGCAGAAATCCATCAGCAACTCGCTCGGCGGCTTTTATGCTTTTCGTCTCGGAGCCGGCCTTACAGCAGCGCTTGGGTTGCTCGGGTTTCTTCTTGCCGTTATTGGAGTGTACGGCGTCACCGCTTACAACATGAGCCGGAGGACAAATGAGATTGGCATTCGTATGGCCCTGGGAGGACGTCCGACTGATATTTTGCGCATGATCTTCCGTCAGGGCGTTAAGCTCGTGGCTTCGGGCGCCGCCATTGGCGTATTGCTAGCGCTGCTGTTTTCGCGCGCACTTAGCCATGTCCTCTTCGGCGTCCGCACTTATGACCCGGTGACCTATATCACAGTGACCGCGCTTGTTTCCATGATCACGCTTTTGGCCTGTTATATTCCCGCCAGACGCGCCGCGCACATTGAGCCCTGTGAGGCATTGCGCGAGGAATAGACAAGCGCGGGAAAAATGGTTCTGCCGCTCGCCTTGGCCCGCGCGTTTCCGGGGGCGTGGATTGTCTCCGCGCCAGCCGCGACTCCGGGCGCATTCCCATGTAGTCTCTGTTGAACGATCTTCTTCGAATTCTTCCGAGCCGAATCCCTCTGATTCCTTCAAACCACTTAACCGCCTTTGCGGATGTGCAGCTTTTCACCAACCCCACCGCCGCTTGTCTTTCTCGACAGGGCAAGAGAGCGCGCATGATCAGGGATGGTCAGTTGAAGACAAAGGGAACTGCGGAAAAACATCGCATACCGCGCCTGAATTGAGTTTTACGGTATGGACTACGGTACGGATGGCACTTAAATCTATGAAAGCAAAAGAGCTGGCGGAGAGAGTGGGATTCGAACCCACGATACCCGTTAAGGTATACACGCTTTCCAAGCGTGCGCCTTCAGCCACTCGGCCATCTCTCCGGCGCAGGACGGGACGCCAGCGCCTCAGCCGCAAACCACGGTCAGGCGCTTGACTCCTCAATTATAGCGAAATGCAGCTCTTCTTCGTTCTTTTGTGACACTGAGAGTGCTGTAGCGATTCTTTTCCGGGGAGGCCTATTGCTTGCATGACCGATCCATCTTGTAATCGAACAGGGTGCTGCTGGTCCACTTTCCGCCAACCTGTACGAAATGCCATGAAGCTGTCTGCTTCAGCGCCTTGTCGCTGCAGAGAAAATCAGGTGAGTAGAGTTCGCCGGAAGATATTTTGGATTTGTCGTAGAACATGAGGAGTCCATACTGCTTGCCGTCCACTGTGGTTGTTGAGGCGTCAATCGCCAACTGCGGAGCGCCGGTAAGAATGTCATACACGGCCCGGGTCTTTGCCTCCGGGATGCAGCTTGAATCGAAGAGATAGCAATACAGGTCGCCGCTCTTGTTCTGCAGTGATGCCTGGTCTTCAGGGTCGTGATCGTACTGCAGCAGAACGTTCACATCCTTGCCGACCACGGCAGCCGTTACCTTATCGCCGATAGCGCGCAGGTCGCGCGTTGCCGGGTCTTCAGCCTTTGCCATAGATCCGGTTGCTGCCGATCCCTTTTTGCATCCGAACATCATCGTGCAAAGGCACACAATTGCAGCGACTGATAATGTGGTGTATTTCCGGGAAAGCCAGTTGCTGCCGCCCCTTTGTTCTCTCTTCATTGTGCCCCCTGAGTTCAGAATCCCGAACCATCCACCTGGTCCCGCAACGGTAAGAGACAGATTCACCGGCCACTTGGCCTGAATTATAGGCAGAACGCGCCTGCCGCAGTGACGAACGAAAGTTCATGCGGCGGCTCGCGCTTCCGCATTGGCCGCCTGGTACCTGTACTCGTCTCGCGCGGCATCCTTCAGCGTAAACTGTAGATATGCGGGCAGGCCCGCTGATACTGTGTCAACTTTCACCTCTGAGATCACGCAAACCTGCAGTCGTTGCGCCCGGCCACTGCCGCCGGGAGCGCTGTCCTGTCCGCAGTGCAAGGCCCTGGTCCATGCCGATGAGATGGAGCGCGCGGCCGCGCAGGCCCGCTCGCTGGAAGGCGGCGGCCGTTTGCAGGAAGCTCACCAGCAGTGGCTCTCAATTCTCCCGCTGCTTCCTCCGGAGTCGAAACAGGCGGAGTGGATCCGCGAGCATGTGCGCGAACTCGAGCTCTCCGCCGCGAACGCACATCGCCCGCCCCGGCCGGACGCGAAAAAGACCTGGGCCAAACGTCTGGGACCGCTTGCTCCGCTGGCTGTGGTCCTGGCCAAAATCAAGACGTTCCTGTTCGCCATTTTCAAACTGAAGTTCCTGTTCAGCTTTGTCGCGTTTATCGGTCTGTATTGGGCGGCATGGGGGCCGAAATTCGGCATCGGCTTTGCCGTCCTGATCCTCATCCATGAACTCGGTCACTTTGTGGAGATCAAGCGCCGTGGATTACCGGCGGAGATGCCCGTGTTCCTGCCCGGCCTGGGCGCGTACGTTCGCTGGCAGGCCATGGGCGTGACCCAGGAAACGCGGGCCGCAATCAGCCTGGCGGGACCGCTGGCGGGCTTCCTTTCGGCTGCGGCGTGCGGCGTGGTCGGGCTCAAAACAGGCGATCCTGTCTGGCTGGCGCTGGCACGGACCGGCGCGTGGCTCAACATTCTGAATCTCATCCCCATCTGGGTGCTGGACGGCGCAGGCGCCATGGTTCCTCTGAACATGACGGAAAGGCTGCTGGTAATGCTCGTTTCGGCAGGACTGGGGTATGCGACCGGCGAGTCAGTTTTTTACTTTGTCGGTGCAGGTGTCCTGTTCAATGTGATGCTGGCAGTATTTGAACGCCGCCAGGCCGCCCAACCCGGCACCATCAGGCTCAATCTGGATGCTTCCGGCCAGGCAGTCCAGGGCGGGCCTTATCTGCCTCCCGAGGCGAAGCGGCAACAAGGCAGCCCGCTGATCACGGCTTACTTCATCGCGGTGCTCACAGCGCTGGGCGCTGTGCTGTACATGCTGCCGGGCCACGGCAGCGGAATACCGTGAAGAGCCGTTTTGGTATGAAGAACCGTTAATTTCGCGCGAAACACACCTGCCATGGCGTAAGTTGGCGTACAATTCTCACGTCCTCAGGCACCTCTTCGGGGTTTGAGCGCGGCCCGACAGTAGCATGGTTGGCCTCCCGAACCCATGGAGTCTGCAAGCGGAGGTTGCTATGAAACAGGAAATGTTCGTTGACGTGGAGGTGGGCTTTTCTGAGCATAACCTCGACCTGCTCAATAAAGCCGTCAATGCCTTTGCGGAATTCGATACGCTGGTTTCCAGGGTGCTCGCGCTCGCAAGGCAGGGACATTGGCCGCGGGAATTCGCTCTTGTGACCATTGCCTATTACTCGCTTCATCGCCATAAGGATGATTACCAGGGGAAGCCGGCGGATGACCGCACGCCTGTGCCTCCAGTGCGACTCACGGTTGAGCTGGAGCCTGCCACCCAACAGGCGCTGCGGGACCTGCTGACCCTGGTTGAGGCCCATCCTCCGGTTTCCCCCAACGGAAACGGCCAGGACCCAACTTGCGCCTTCTGCCTTGTGCCTGCAGGACAGACGCACGCAGCGGATTGCGGACTGGAACGCGCTATCACCCAGGCGCGTTCTGTGCTGCGGGTTCCATATTCGGGCCACGTCTCTGCGTGAGCCCGGCCGGCCAGCGCACGCAGCCTCTCTGGCGCAAAACCGTGTGGGCCTTTGTGCCCGCCTGCGAACCGCGCCGCCGTCGCGGTTAAAATAGACCTCTATCCATGCCTCAGCCAAGCAACTTCGCAGATGTGGCCGTGATCGGCGCCGGCCCGACGGGAATGGCCTCTGCCATTGAGGCGCAGCGCGCCGGTTTTTCGGTGGTCTTGATCGATAAGGGCTGCCTGGTGAACTCCCTTTTTCACTATCCGGCCAACATGACGTTTTTCACCACGCCGGAACTGCTCGAGATCGGAAGCATTCCTTTCTCCAGCCCGAACCAGAAGCCCACGCGACAAGAGGCGCTGGAGTATTACCGCAATGTCGCCCAGCACTACGATCTGGATGTGCGGCAGTACGAGCAGGTGCTTGCGGTTACCGGCTACGACGGCGCGTTTGCGGTCACCACGCGCGATCGCCATGGCAAAGAGCTTCAATACAAGGCGAGAAAGATCGTGGTGGCCACCGGGTATTATGACCGTCCGAACTTCATGAACATCCCCGGCGAGGAACTGCCCAAGGTGATGCACTACTATCGCGAGCCGCATCCTTATTACGACACGGATGTTCTGGTGGTCGGGGCCAAAAACTCAGCGGCCATTGCCGCGCTTGAATTGTGGCGGCGCGGCGCCCGGGTCACCATGGTGCATCGCGGGCCGGGGATTCACCAGAACGTGAAGTACTGGATCAAGCCCGATATCGAGAACCGAATCAAGAATGGCGAAGTCCTGGCTTACTTCAACAGTTGCGTGCTTGAGATAAGGCCCGAGACCGTCCGCCTCAAGACGCCGGAGGGAGAAAAAACCCTTGCGAATGATTTTGTATTCGCGTTGACGGGCTATCACCCTGATTACGAGTTTTTGGAGTCTTTGGGTATCGAGTTGACAAGGCCGGAAATGCGCCCCGTGTGCGATCCGGCGACCTTCGAGAGCAATGTACCCGGGATTTATGTGGCCGGTGTCATCGTTGCCGGCTCGCGCACCAGCGAAATATTCATTGAAAACGGCCGCTTCCACGGCGAGCGGATCGCTGCGGACCTCAAGAACAAATTACACCCCGTAACCGCTGATGATTAGAGCAAGAGTGGCGAGGCGGCCTGCGTGCCCAGCGGCGCATTACACGCACAAAGATACAAACAGGCGCACAACCTCAAGCGGTTTGGAGCGAAGCGACAAAAATCTCAGATATCCTCTTCGAGATATTCCATGACGGCGTGAAGATTGTTTTCTTCCAGGAAAATTCCGGGCACGCGCGTCCTGCCTTCGGTCTGCGCGTGTTTTGAGGCCGAATCTGCCACGGCCAGGTCAACGCGCATCTCTTCGTGCATAAAGGGCACAAGCTCGTCGGCATCCACGCGGGCCACATACGTTCCGCCTGCGTTCTGCTCAAACATGATCTGGTATGTGACCGGCTGGCCGTCAAGCTTCATGATATCCAGGGTGCCGAGAGGCATGTGCGCTCCTTTCGGAAGTACTACCCGATGCTGGTTTAGTATTACAGTCGAAGTGTAATTGCGGCAATGAGGCTGGCGCAAACCGGTGCGGCGCAGGCTGGCGCAGGAGAGGCGAAATGCGGCTGACTTTTTGCAGCCCACCTCCGGAACAGGCGAGGCATCGAAATGGATAACTACCGTGCTGACGCTTTCTGTTCCCCACACAACCTTTCGGTGTCGTGTACGGTTTGGAAGGTTCAAACTTACGGACGGGAGAAGTGTAAGACATGAAAAGCATTGCATTCTTAGCTGCTCTGGCGCTTTGCCTGGCGATCGTCGCACCTAGAGCGTCAGCCCAGGATGAAGAGAATAACAACCACGGCCAAATTGGCGTTTTCCTGGATTACAACCGGCTGGGCGGCATCCAGGGCACACATCCCAATATGTTCGGAATCGGCGGACGCCTCGGCGTCAACGTGAGTCCCCACATCGCCCTGGAAGGCGAAATGGCATACGACTTTGAGCGTAGCGTGACCACCGGCACCGCAGGTCTTGCCAATACAACCACCTCACATCTGCGGCTGTTGCACGGACTTTTCGGTCCTAAAATCAGTACCACCGGACCGGTCCGGTTGTTCGCAGTCCTGAAGGGCGGGTTTGTGAACTTTGTCGTCGGCGGCCCGGTAACAGCGGGGACCATTAACAACCAGATTGGCGGGATTATCGACGGCAACACCGACGGCGTCTTTTACCCGGGTGGTGGAGTGGAATTCGGCTCGGGATGGCTTGGCATCCGGCTCGAAGCTGGTGACGAGATGTTTTTCCTGAACAACGGCACCCAGAACAATCTACGCATCACGGCGGGGCCGCAGATCCGTTTCTGAGTGACAGATCCCCCCTTTTCAGCATCCAATGGAACGAAGGAAAGCAGCTCTTCCGAGCTGCTTTCTGCTGTCTTCCTGCGGGAAGTGGACTTTGGAGCCTCGGGAACAACGCCTCACCGCCCTGCCGGCGATTGCCGCCGGTTACGCCCTGATCATGATCACCGTATGGAGCCCACGGCCTGTGCAACGCTGGCTGTTCTGGGTGGACGCAACATTCTTCTTGTGCGCCGCCGTGTTTGCTTTCCGCAAAAAGCCTTTCGAGCTGCCTCCGTTGGAATTTACGCTGGTGGTCGTTGGGCTGGGGATTGCCGTGGCCGGCACTGTCATGTTCATTGGGGCCGAGCTTGGTACGCTGCATGGCCTTTTCGGCGCGCGGCGTCCATTGCTGCATGCAGGAATGTACCTGAGCTGGGCCATTGTGCAGCAATGGATTCAGCAGTCATTCTTCTTTGTGCGGCTGGAGCGCCTCCTCCACCGCGGCATTCTGGCCAGCTTTACCGCGGCAGCCATGTTCGCGGTGGTGCACCTGCCCAACCCGGTGCTGGCGCCAATCACTTTTCTGGGCGGCTGGATCCTGAGCGAGGTTTACCGGCGCTACCGCAGCGTGTTGCCGCTGGGCATCGTCCATGGTCTTGTGGGTCTGGCGATTGCTCTTTCAGTCCCTGACCAGATCAACCATCACATGCGTGTGGGTCTGGGATATCTGCTGTATCGCGGGTAAGCTTCGCCACCGATGAAGAGGAAGTATAGACAAGTTTTCGGCTGATTAGCTGCGCCGAATTTTCGAGAAAATGTCCGCCAACACGAGCCGGATGGGAGTATTCGTAATGGCAAACTCCTTCGAATCGAGGAAGCCGGAGGGTTGGCAGTCGTATCCGGTTTGGCTGGCAGGATCGAGAATCCAGATGTTCGCCACCCCCATTTGCCGGTAGTCTTTCACCCGCTGTTGCATCCGAGACAGCGTGTCTTCCGGCGAGAGAATCTCAATGCACGCCAGTGGAGGGTGGGTGAGAACCTGCTGGACCGGCTGATCCAGAGAGACGAGGCATACATCCG
>JBLMYN010000235.1:0-4207 GCA_050258305.1 Actinomycetota bacterium | reverse complement strand
TGTCCGCCTTCCCGTGATCTGGCAGTGAAAGGTATCAACGCGCGGCCCTTGTGAAGCCTGGCTTACCTCAAAAAGGTTGGTGCGGTCATAGTAAATTCCAATCCCGGCGGAGAGCTTGGTCTCGCTCGCCGTATCCAGCATTGCGGTTCCGGCGATGCGGGGAGAAAACACATCCTGACCCAGAAAACTGTCGCGGTCCCAGCGCGCGCCGGCTTCGATAGTGACGCGGTCGCGCGCTGACCAGCGGTCTTCAAGAAACGCGCTCGGTTCCAGGGTGCTCAGGCTGAAACGCGGCGCATTGGAGAAGGCGATATCACGCAGCAGATTGCCGCTGCCGTCCAGGAATTGAATGGTTCCCCGGGTGGCCTGCCCGTTGAAGATTACCCGGTCCACGCGCCCGCCCAGAGTGAACTGGTGCTTTCCCAGAAACGACCATGGCCGCAGATAGAGATTGGCAAAAGCCTGCGTGCGCGATGAGGCCGTGTCACTGTGCAGATAGTAATTGCCCTGGCGTCCCGTGGGGGTCTGCAGATAGTCGAGGAAGCCCTGCGGTTGCACAAGCGAATTGTTCTGGTGGTACCCGGCGCCGAACTCCAGCAGCGTACTGCGCGCAATGGTCATCTGGTCTTTCAATGTGAACAGCTTCAGCGAGAACTGCTGGTTGGTGGAAACGCTGACGGGATCGAATTGTGAAATGCCTTCGCGATCGCCGTCAAACAGGTTGACCAGGGTGCTGGCGGTGACCACGTTTTCGGGAGATACGTTGAAGCGAAGCCGTGCCAGATCAGCCGTGCGCCATTGATTTGTGGTGTCAGCACCGTCAGGCAGCTCTTTCACGATCGTTACATCGTTCTCGCCTTCATGGGAAAGGTCGAACCACAGTCTGTCCTTGATGAGCGGGCCGGAAAAGTAAGCGCGCGGCGTCCAGTTGTTCAGGTGAATGCCCTTCACTATTTGAAATGTGGGAATAAAGTCAGTGGCGTTAAAGCGGAGCCGGTTATCGCCATCCTGGACTTCAAGGTTGGTGAGTCCGCCGGAGCCCTTGCCGAACTGGGCGGAATAGCGCGTATTGCGAACGTCAATTCTCCGCAGCGAATCCGGATTCAACCGCACTCCCAGCGCGCCCGATGCAGGCTGGCTCACCTCGAAGCCGTCAAGGTAGTCCTGCACTTCCTGCGTGCTGGAACCGGCCACGTGGATCTGGCCGCCGGCGTCGGCCAACACTCCGGGAATAAAGGGCAATACATTGCGATAGTCGCGCGTGCTGGGATAAGGGATGGTGGCAATGTCTTGAGCATTCAAACCGTGGGACCCGGCAATCTGCTGCGGATCAATGGGAGGGGCCTGCGCCCTGACCTCAACTTCTTCATGGTATTCCCGCACCGGCTGCAATCGCACTTCTACCGGCATGGTGGCGCCGGCAGGTATCACCACCTTCTGGATGGTCGCGGTGTAAAAACCGGCGCGCTGCACCGTCAGGCTGTAAGCGCCGGCGGGAATGCGGTCGAGGAGAAGGCGGCCGGAAGGCGTGGTTTGCGCCTGGGAGATTGTCTTGCCATTCTGCTGTACAAGCACCAGCGCGGACGCCAGTGGCTGGCCGTTCTGATCAGTCACCGTGACGTCGAGCCTGCCTTCAGGCGCCGCCTGCCCCGCCATGCGGCAGGTAACTGCAAAGCAGCACAGCAGCAGAATCATCGAGCCACGAAGCTTGGCGTTGTTGAGCAAGGTGAAACCCAGCAGGCAGGCTGGCCGAGTCCGTCCCCTTCGGCGAGACAGGCTTGAGACTATTCTAGTCTGGGCTGGCAAAGATCGGCCACATCGCAGGGCCATGACCCTGTGCCGTTTCGGCATCCCGCGGTCCCAGGCACGGCCCTGGATTATCATCGGTCGTGGAGATATCAGGCTGATCGTTGCGATCAACTCCGGCGCGATCAAGTCCAGCCACTTATGCGACCACCGTTTCGATCCAGGCAGGAAGTCATCATCCATGCGCCGCTGGAGGCGGTGTGGGCCTTCGGCATGGATCTCAGTAGGATTCCGGAGTTCCATCCTCGCGTCTTCAAAGTCGATCTGATCGATGGGAAAAAATTTCGCGGCGAGGGAGTCTCCTATCAATGTCATTTTTCGGGCGGCAAGCACAGCTGCATTGAGAAGGATATTGAAATTGTCCCGCTGGAAAGAATCGTCACAGTATTTCCCGAGGATACGCTCGGAATCAGCAGGATTCTCAGCGATTACACAGTGGAAACGACATTTCAGAAGCTCGGAGATTCTTCAACAAAGGTGGAAATCAGCCACTACTACTCGACACCAACGCTCAAGGCCAGGCTTCTGAACCTCGTTGCCAGGGGCAGGATCGGTCGCGAAACTCACGCCACCCTGACCGCAATCAAAGCTGCGTTGGAAGCCACACGCCATACCCAATGAATTGTAGGGTCGCCGTGCCGCCGGAAGCCCCCGGCCCCGGAAACAAGCCGCTACTCCGGGGGGCCTGGCGCTGACTCCACTACAATCGCCTGGGATTTTCGCGGCTCCGGCTTGGCCGCCTCCGGCCGCGCTTCACTCGGGCGCGCGCGCTCGTCGAACTTGCCGAAGATCATCTTGCCCGCAGTCGTCTGCAGGACGGAAGTTACGGCGATGTCCACGTTCTTGCCGATCAGCTTGCGCGCGTTGTCCACCACCACCATGGTGCCGTCATCCAGGTAAGCCACACCCTGGTTGTATTCCTTGCCTTCTTTCAGGATGAACACGCGCATGGTCTCGCCAGGCAGGACAATCGGTTTCAGGGCGTTGGCCAGTTCATTGATGTTCAGCACTTCCACGCCCTGAAGCTGCGCGACCTTGTTCAGGTTGAAATCGTTGGTGATGATTTTGGCTTCGTAGGCCTTGGCCAGCTCGATCAGCTTCAGGTCAACTTCCCGGATGGTGGGAAAATCATCCTCCACGATCTGTACGTTCACCGTGACGATCTTCTGGACACGCTGCAGAATGTCGAGGCCCCGGCGTCCGCGGTTGCGTTTCAGCGAGTCGGCGGAGTCAGCCACCAGCTGCAGCTCGCGCAGCACGAACTGGGGAATCACCAGGATGCCGTCCAGAAAGCCCGTTTCGGCGATGTCGGCGATGCGCCCGTCAATGATGACGCTGGTATCGAGGATTTTGAAGCTTTTCCTGCCCTGCTTTTCCGCGCCAAAGATCCCGCCCAGCGCGGCCAGGTTCAGCAGGTCGCCCTTATTGGCGCCCACCACAAGCCCGACGTAGGACATCAGCAGCATGACCATCAACTGCATGAAGCGCTGCGTTTCCGGGTGGGTGATGCTGTTGCGCAGGACGACGCTGAACAGGTAAGCGCCAAGAATTCCCAGAATGCTTCCGATCACAGCTCCGATCAGGCGCTTCAGGCTGACGACGCGCAGGCGCATCTCAAAACCCACCACCACCACGCTCATCAGAACTCCCGCGCCCACCGCGGGCCAGCCGGTTAATCCGAAAGGATGTAGGAACAAACAGGTAATTGTGACTAAAGCAATAAATGCAAGACGAATGAGTAACAGGTCCATAAGGACCCCTCCCGACCGGGGCGGCCGCTGGTCAAGATATGAAGATTTAACAACCCCGCAGTACCTTGCAATGAGAGCTGCCCCACACAGCTAATACGGAGCCTTAAAAATCGAATAAATACGCTCCGCTTCTCAGGTCGGGCTCAGTATACCTCAATTCCAGACCCCGGCGTCGGCATCTCCGTGGTTAATAAGCTGGTAAATGCGGAGGCCCCCTTTGCTATTGACCGGGCTCGTCTTCGCACGGCATCTTGATTACAGGTAAGTTGCTGTCCATCTTTGCTACTCCATTGAACATTGGCCGAAAGCAGATGAGCGGCCCGGTCAGCCCTTTGTATAAGGACTGACTTGAAAGCCGGCGTCGAAAATCTCGGGGGAGAAAAAGACGCCGGTTTTTTAGAATTTTCCAAGGAATTTTCCCGGCATCAAAAACCAGGCATTGACAGCGCTCGGCGAAACCGGCTTAAGTGTCGCGTAGTGTTGCACATACCCCCGATTCGTCTGCGGCAATCCGGAAGCCGGCTCAGGTGGCAGCAATTTTTCAGCCTATTTGTTCTCCACGTTGGCCATCAGTTCATCCATGTAGGCGATCATGGCGCGCCTTGGCTTAACCGGCAGCCTGGGCAGTCGCACCTGCCTTTCCAGAGTCG
>JBLMYN010000234.1:0-4841 GCA_050258305.1 Actinomycetota bacterium | reverse complement strand
CGGATGTATGGCGCGAACTATCCATGCTGCAGGCCGGTTCCGGGGATCTGAAAGGGGCGCGTTCTTCCCTGCAGCAACTGCTGGCACTGAGCCCCAACGACGCGGCTGCACATCGGCGGCTTGCGAGAACTGATCAACTTCTTCACCTCTCCGGGGAAGCAACGCTGCAAAAAGCCGCGGCAGATCGTGATGTCCGAACCAGACAGCCAAACAGCATAGATGACGACCAGCAGTTCCTGGCCAGTACAGCCGCCCTGGCACAAGCCGCCTTTTCGCATGCGCCGGCTTCAGGGATGACACTGGCAGACATTCGCGTTCAGGAGCTGTATTCGAACGGCATGGACCGGCTGCACGTACAGCAGATTTTCTTTGTGGGTTCCGCGGCCGAAGTGGATGAGCACCGCGTCATGGAAATCCGATATTCACCCCTCTCCCAGGGCTTGCGTGTGCTCCATGTCCGCGATTGGAAGCCGAACGGGCGGATTCTTGACGCACAGGACCTCGGAGACCGGCAGCCAGAGGGCGGCTCCCGATCCATGTATTACGACACGCGCACCCGCCAACTCCGGTTTTCCGGGTTGGAGCGCGGTGACGTGCTTGAGATTGAGTACTCTCTCTCTCCCATTCTCACCTCCAGCCCTTACGGAAGTTATTTTGGCGAACTGGTCTCTTTCGCGAGCCGAACGGCAACCCGGCTGAAACGTTATGTGCTGATCGCGCCGGCGGTGGAAGCCATCTATTCGCACGCTGAGCACCTCTCCCCGCCCAATGTGCTGGTCGAGAGCCGCCGCAAAATCCGGATCTGGGAAGCGCGGGACCTGCCGGCGATGGCACGAGAGCCGCGTAGTCCCGGATTGACTGATCTCGCACCTTACGTCCACGTCTCCACTTTCGCGGACTGGCGCGCACTCGGGGCATGGTACGCGAACCTGATACGCCCCCAGTTCGGCCTGGATCGAACCCTTCAGCAAAAGCTGCTTGAGTTGCTGCAGGGCAGGCACAATGACCGGGAAAAGATCGCGGCCATTCAGGATTTCGTCCTGCGCAGTACGCATTACATTGCGCAGGAATTCGGAGTTTACAGTTACAAGCCGTATCCGGTGGCTGAGACCTACGCGCGCCGCTTCGGCGACTGCAAAGACAAGGCCAGCCTCATGATCGCGCTGCTGCGTGCGGCCGGTATTGAGGCCCGCGTTGCCCTGGTTCGCACGCGCTCTCTGGGGGCGGTGGCGCCGCATCCTGCGTCGATGGCCGTCTTCGATCACGCGATTGTTTACATCCCCAGATACGATCTGTGGCTTGACGGCACAGCCGACTATGCACGCCGCGAACTGCCTCTGGAAGATCAGGGCGCGCTGGCTTTCACCGTGGGACTCGATGGCACGGCCCAGCTTCGCCATACACCCATGAGTCGCGCCACCGATAATTACACCAGACACATCATTCAGGCCCAGCTGACCAGTGAGGGGTTGATTCGGTTTTCCGGGTCTACAGCGGCCCGCGGCGAGGATGCGCCCGGCCTGCGCGAGGAACTTTCAGTTCGCCACCAGCAACTGAACATCTGGCAGCGCGACCTCGCCCAGGTCTTTCCCAGCGTCAAGGTGTACAGCGTGAATGTGAAAGATGAAGACTGGGCCACCGCCTCACCGCAAGCAGCCGAAGGCGGAGAAATCAGTGTGGAGTTCCGGGGTGATTTGAATTCTTCACGCTTGAAGCGGGTCGTTTCGCTTGGTTCCAGTTGGACGCCGCGTTCCTATGCTGAAGTGCTGGCCCCCTCCAGTCCGCGTACGCAGGACTTGCTGCTGTTCGCTCCCTGGATTACGGAAGAAGAGATCCATGTCTCGCTTCCCGCCGGAGCTCGCCTGACCAGGATGCCTCGGGACAAAAGCATCAGCACGGCGTTCGGGTCGCTGAAACTCCACTATGCGAAACTTCCGGGCTCCGTCACCATTGAGAGTAAAGTCCAGTTCAATCAGGATCGCGTGGCGGCCCGGGACTACTCCGCATTTCGCGAGTTCTGCCTTGAGGTGGAGCGCAGTTTCCGCCAGCAGGTCAAAGTGGAGCTTCCGCAGTGAAGCCGCCTGCGCCACTGATCATCCTGGCGTGCTGCGCCTGCTTTCTGGCCGTTACGGGTTCTGCCCAACAAGCTCAAGGCTCCAGAGAGCGCGAGGCCCCGGAAAGCCAGGCCGGCCGGCAATTGCAGCAGGAATTCTTCTCCAATTTCAACCTTGTCGGTTCGGCCGCCGCGGCCAATCAGCTCCTCAATCGCTATCCGGGCGACGTAACCGCCCTCTTCATCCGCATGGAAACAGCCGCCCTGCGGCAGCAAACGGAATCCGTTCTCGATTCCGCGTTGCGGCTCTGCACCATGCCTGCCCCACCGGAAATTCAGGAGATTGCCTCCAGCCGCATTCTGGAAAATGCCGCCAATTCACGCGTATTTGACGATGTGCTGCAGCGCGTGGGACTGGCCATGGAGGAAGACAATGCCTGCACATTCAATCTCCGTCTGGCTATTGTGGCCGCCGCCGCAGATGGCGCCCGGAAGCTCGATCTGGACAAGACTGCGGAGTCCGCGGGCCTGCTCACACGGTGGCGAATTGCCGGCCCGTTTGGCCGGTTCAGCTATCTCGATTTCGACCGTCGCTGGCCTGCTGAATCAGGCGAGTTCTGGAAACCAGGCAGAGCCGCAGTGCAGCAGTTCTGGTTTCGCGATGGCATGGTTCCCTTGCCGGAATACTTTTTGTCGTCGGGTGTTTTCTATGCAGCATCCAACGTGCGCACGAGGAATCGCGGCGCATCGCAGCTCGATGTATTGAGCCCCGGGCCGTACACCATCTTTGTCGATGGCCGCAAAGTCCTGACGAAGGATTCCCGCTATACGATGGGCGGAAATCGCGAGTCTCTCATCCTTCACCTTCAGACGGGGCGGCACCGTGTTCTTGTGAAATTCACGGCCGATGCGGCGCCCTTCAGCCTGGACCTGCACCCGGTATTCACGCACAGGTCGGCCGAAGTTCCGTCACTCCCGCTTTCACCCGCTTTCAGTGCTTATCTCCGCGCTCTGCTCGCCTACTTCCGCGGGGACCTGAACCGGGTTGAACAGATAGCAGCCTCGGTTCCCAACCAGGATTGCGGCCCCTTTCTCTACCTTCGCGCACTGCTCTGGTCGGCCGTTGATGATCACTCCTCGCGCGCCGGCGCAGCATGGGAGACGCTGAAAAAGACACACCCTGCCGCCATGCTGGCGCGCATAAGGGCCGCCGAATTTGCGTTGCGGGCCGGAGCGAAACCGGGCCTGCGGGCCGATGTGGAAGATCTCCTGCAGCGCAGGCCTGATTCAGAAGAGGTCAACGAGCTCTCCCTGCGCGTGGCGCAGGAAGACACCGGCGCTACGGCGCAGGCTTTCACGCGTCTGCTTGCCTTGCACCCTTCCTGCGCTCGCCTCTCCGAAGCGCTGAGATTCTATAGCTCACAGGGCGATCAGACGGTCGCGCAGAATACGGAAGAGCAACTGGCCCGCTGCGCCCCGGAATCGATGGATTATGCTCGCGTGCTCTCTGATTCCGGCCGCCACAAAGAGGCCGCCATCATTCTGCAACAAAAGCTGGCCCATAACCCGTGGAATCGAAGCGCGCGCCGGATGCTGGTTGAGCAACTGGTGCTCTCGAATGCATTGAGCCAGGCCAGAATGCCGGCAGACAGGCTGCGGAGGCTCTCGCCGGGCAATCGTTTCTATGCGGACATAGCCGCGGACCCTCTCAAAGTTCTGGATAGTAACAGCGCGCGTGCGAAAGGGTTCGTCGCCGGCAACGAGTTCTACGCAAAATATCGTTGGTATGGAGTGAAACTGGCTCGGGAGGCGGCAAGCAACAAGAGCACGGAAGGAGAAGCAACCGTCATTCTGCTGGCCGATCATGTTCTGAAGATCCACGCCGATGGCGCAGCTTCACTCTACTCGCATCGTGTGGTGCGTCTTCTCAATCGCGAGGCAATCCGCCAGTATGGGCAGATTACGGTACCCGGCAGCGCAGAGCTTCTTGAGCTCCGGACGATCAAAGCCGATGGACGGGTAATTGAACCCGAGCTCACGAATCGACGCCCGGCCATCTCCATGCCGGCCCTCGACCCCGGCGACGTCATTGATGAGGAATTTGTCTCTCGTTATCCGGACTGGCGGCTTCTGCCATCGGGTTCGTTTCTGTTTGAGTTCGGGTCGACCGAGGCTCCCGTCATGCGCTCACGCCTTGTACTGATAGGGCCAAGAACCGACGACATGCATGTCGAGCGACGTAACGGCATGCCCCAGCCGGACACAACGGAAATCAGCGGCAACCGTTTGGTGCGCATATGGCGAATGGACCTCCTTCCGCCGCTGCCCAGAGAACCGTTTTCCCTGCCCGGCGAACTTCCAGCCATCGATGTAATGGCCGGAAAGCCCATTGACCGCCTTCGCGAAGCGCTGATGGAGTCAACCCGCATCGGCCCTCACATCATGGAAGGCGTTTTGAGCCAAAACACTGCAAGCAATCTTTCCGAGCGGGAGAAAGCGCTCCGCCTGTACCGGTTTGTTACCGGAAGGATCGACTCCACAGGACCCGATTTCGCGGCCAATCCGGCTGAAGATTCTCTCGCCGCCGGCGAAGGCAGCCGTACCGCTGTCCTGCTGGCCATGGCCCATGCCACGGGAATGAAAGCCGCACTGCTCCTTGCCCGTAAGATCGATCGTGAATGCGCTCCCAGCCTTGATTGCTATAACAGGCCTCTGGTGCGCTTCCGCGTGGATGGAGAAATCATTGACGCCGATGCGGAAGCCGACGACCTGGCCTTTGGCGCTCTTC
>JBLMYN010000233.1:0-3073 GCA_050258305.1 Actinomycetota bacterium | reverse complement strand
CCGGACATCACCGCCGCCAGCCTGATGAGAACTGACTCGCATGCCTCCAGGCCGCAGGTCAAGAATCTTGACGTTCATGCTGGAACGCAGGTGCTGGCAAATTGGCAGCCCGTTCTCGATCTGCTCAGCAGCCACGCGCTGGACCGTGCATTCGCCGTCGAAACAGAAAATGACGGCACAGCGCTGCTGCGCTTCGGCGACGGCGTCTATGGGCTCGCCCCGCCTGACGGTTCGCACATTTTTGTGCAATACCGGACAGGCGTTGGAACCACCGGCAATGCAGGAACAGACAGCCTGGTCCATGTGATCGACCCGGGCACGGTCCTGAACTTCCCTTCTTTGACGGCGGTGCGAAATCCGCTGGTCGCGTGGGGAGGCACGGAGCCGGAAACTCTGGACCAGGTAAAACTGCTGGCGCCAACGGCATTTCGCGCGAGTCAACATCGCGCGGTAACGGAAGAGGACTACGCTCACGCGGCGGAGCTGTGGCCGGAAGTTTCGCAGGCGGTGGCCACGTTCCGCTGGACAGGAAGCTGGTACACCGTATTCATCACCGTGGATCCGGTGGGAAGGAATGATGTTCCGCCGGATCTCGCCGGGCGAGTGCTTGACTGGGTCACCTCGTACACGCAGGCAGGTTACGATCTTGAGATCACTGCCCCGGTGTACGTGGCGCTGGATATCGCCATCGACATCTGCGTGGCGCCCTACCACTTCCGCGGAGACGTGGAGCAGGCGCTCTTGACTGCGTTGAGCAACCGTACTTTGCCCGGCGGCGCGACCGGCTTCTTTCATCCAGACCGGTTTTCCTTTGGACAGCCGCTCTACCTGAGCCAGCTTTACGCGGCGGTCATGGCTGTGGAAGGCGTGGAATCAGCTTCCGTCACGCGGTTCCAGCGCTTCGGCAAACTCGCAAACCACGAACTGGAACAGGGCTATATCGCCATGGACCGGCTGGAAGTGGCGCGGCTCGACAATGACCCCAACTTTCCTGAAAACGGCGTGCTTCGCTTGAACATGGGCGGTGGAAAATGAGCGCAGACCAGGTCCAGGCCTTGAGCACCTGCGGCTGCTGCCAGGAGGAAGTCCCTCCGGCGCCGCAGACAATTGAAAATCGCCCCGGCCTCTCAGCCATTCAATACCGTGTGGGCACATTCGCCACCTTCCTGATGGCGATGAGCGAGCAGATCGCGCGCACACCCGAGTTGCGCGACCGGCTCCGCACGCGCAACACCGATGACTACGGAATAGCCCTGCTGGCAATGTGGGCGTACCTGGGTGACATTCTTACGTTCTACCAGGAACGCATCGCCAATGAGGCATACCTACGGACATCAGTCTTTCAGGAATCGATTGCCAGCCTGGCTGCTCTGCTCGGTTACCAGCCCGCTCCCGGCGCCGCCGCGGAAGCCGATCTGGCATTCTTCCTGGAAAACGGCAAGCAACTGACTGTGCCGGTGGGTCTGCTGGTGCAAAGCGTGCCGGAGCAGGACCAGAAGCCGCAGAAGTTTGAAATCGTTGAGAGTATCAGCGCAGACGCCGCGCTGAACCAGTTGCAGATATTTCCCCAGCCTGTGATCTACTCGCCGTTCGCTGCGGGAAGCCTGCAAGCGGTGCTGCTATCCGGTCCCAAAGGGCTGGCTCCGCGCATCAAGCTGGCGCTCTTCAACGCCTTGCGCGCGGAACTCAAGGAAATCAGCGGCCTGTCGATACACAACACGCAGCAGATGCTGGCGTGGACGCCGGCCGTCCAGTCGGCCGACTTTCAGCAATTCACCACCCAGGCTGCGATCTTCGCGCGCGAGTTCAGGTTGTTTGGCCACGATGCCCCAAGCAGTTACGTTCACGCGGTCCTCGACTCATCGGCCCCCGGCGGCGTGCGTATGCAACTGGAAGTTGCGCCATATAGCAATACAACCCTGGCTCCGCCGCCCAAAAACCGGCTTTCTCTGGACGCCCGCTATAGCGATGTAAAACCCGGAAGCAAGGTGTTGCTGGTGCAGGCAGGCTCAGTGGCGCAACCGGCCGATTCTTTCGCCCGGATGGCGACTGTAACCAATGTTTCTGCTGAACCGGCGGAATACGGCCCGGTCAGCGGTACAGTGACCTGGCTGACGCTGGGCCTGGGAGTCGCCGCGACTCCTGTGGTGAAGCTGGATTCGCTGGGACAACTGAATGCCTTTTGCATCGGCGATGATGGGGCGCTGTGGGTAACACACCAGATCGGAGCTGGCGGTGGCTGGGGGCCATGGGCATCATTGGGCGGACAGATTGATCTTCTCGACGTTGGCGCGAACCAGGATGGGCGGCTCGAGGTATTTGCCCGCGGTGTGGACAAGGCACTCTGGCACATCTGGCAGACTTCGCCCGGCGGAGGGTGGAGCGGATGGGCGTCTCTCCTCGGGCAGATCGATATGCTCGCCGTCGGATCCAATCAGGATGGCCGGCTTGAAGTATTCGTCCGCGGCCTGGCCGATCAAGCGCTGTGGCATATCTGGCAGACTGCGCCCAACAATGGCTGGAGCAGCTGGGCTTCGCTGGGCGGCATCATCGATCTGCTCGCCGTAAGCCAGAACCAGGATGGACGCATCGAAGTCTTTGCTCGCGGCACGGACCATGCCCTTTGGCACATCTGGCAGACCGCGCCCAACAACGGCTGGAGCGGATGGGCTTCGCTGGGCGGCATCGTTGATCTGCTCGCCGTAAGCCAGAACCAGGATGGACGCATCGAAGTCTTTGCTCGCGGTACGGACCATGCGCTTTGGCACATCTGGCAGACCGCACCGAACAACGGCTGGAGCGGATGGGCGTCGTTGGGCGGCATTATCGATTTGCTTGCGGTGGGCCAGAACCAGGATGGACGCATAGAGGTCTTCGCCCGCGGCGCAGACAAAGCGCTGTGGCACATCTGGCAGACCGCACCGAACAACGGCTGGAGCACGTGGGATTCCCTGGGCGGGGTCATCGATTTGCTTGGTGTGAGCGAAAACCAGGATGGACGCCTGGAAATCTTCGCACGCGGCACGGACGAGGCGCTTTGGCACATCTGGCAGACCGCGCCCAACAACGGCTG
>JBLMYN010000232.1:0-7791 GCA_050258305.1 Actinomycetota bacterium | reverse complement strand
GTAAGCACTGCCGCCAGGGTGAAGCCGGGGTTTTTGAGGAGAGTGCGCACGCCGAAGCGAAGGTCTTGCAGGAACGATGACATAGCGGGAAATTATAGCTTCCTTCGAATTTATGCGCCTTGCCGCCGCATCGATTGCAGTCAGACCAGGATATTCATTCTTTAACTACGGCCAAAACCATCCCGTCGTAGCCTTTTGACCCGACAGTTTGCAGCACGGTTGCGGAAACGCGCGCTTCTCTCCCGACCGCTTCATTAAAACGCCTCACCCCGAGCACCTTCTCGTCCTGACTTTCGGCATCGGCAACAGCTCCGTTTCTCACGACATTGTCGGCGATAATGAGGCTCCCCGGATGGGCCAGCTTGAGGGACCAGGCAAAGTAGTCGGCATAGCCGGGTTTGTCAGCATCAATGAATATGAGGTCGAACGGGCCTGCGCCTTCGGAGACAAGTTGTTGGAGCGTGTCGAGCGCTCGTCCCTGCCGTATCTGAGCTGCCTTCTCCAGGCCGGCGCGCGCGATATTTGCTGCGGCTATTTCAGCGTGCCTGCCGTTGAATTCGAGAGTAATCAAGCGGCCGTCTTGCGGAAGCGCGCGAGCAAGCCAGATAGTGCTGTACCCGCCGAGGGTTCCAATCTCCAGGATCTTTCGTGCTCCCATAGCCTTGGCGAGCACAAACAACAGCTTGCCCTGGTTCGGGGCCACATTGATCGCCGGCAGCCCAGCGGCCCGGCTGTCCGCGAGCGCCTGTGCAAGAGCGAGATCTTCCTGCATCAGCAAACCGTTGAAGTACTCGTCGACCCTGGTCCATTCATCTTTTTCATCTTTTGACATTGGCGGCTGGCAGCTACGGCTGCAAATCCTTTCTCAGATACAGCACCAGCCGGTTCCCCGGACGCAGATCATGCTCGCTGATCTCACGGTACTTGTCTCCAAAACGCTGGGCAATTTCCGCCTTCTGGTTTTCGAGCCCGATGATAATCGGCTGATCGGTATCCACAATCTTGCCCCAGTAGCCGGTATTGGGATAATCGCGCAGGTACCAGGGCAAAGGCCAGTGCTCCGGCGACATGATGGTAATGCCGATGTTCTTACCTGCGGGATTGCCGGCGGCAATCGTCTCGATCTCATTCACCAGGTTCAGCAGGTCGCGCCGCGAATGGGCATAGCTGTATGGCTGGCTCTCATCGTCATAACTATGGAAGCTCAGATCCACGGCCTGCACAGCTCCGACCAGAACCGCCATTGTCAGCAACACCAGCGCGACAGCACGTTGCCTCCAGCGGGAGAAGATTTGTTCCAGACCGTAGCCCGCCATGATGATCCAGGGCAGAACAATGCTCAGAAGCAGCCACGGCGTCTTGTAGGGAATCAGGCAGTACGCGGCGAAAATTCCCATGGACCAGAAAGCCGTAAATACCGCAACGCGGCTGCGCACCTGATACAGCGCCGTGATGATTCCAACGGCTCCGAGAACCATCACGGGGAGTTCAGCATCGGCCCGTAATGACGGGCCGCCCGCGCGCCACCCCAGCAGCCAGTGCAGGTATGTCGTCCAGGAATACACGTTGGCATTGCCGCTGGTTTTAAGCCAGTAACTGTAGGTCCGCACCGAGTCGATCACGCCCCGGGGAAAATTCGTGAAGAGTGAGGAGTAGAGAACAACCCAGATGGCGAGGAAGAGCACACAGGCGTTCAGCAGAAGCTGGTTTCGCGTCCATGCCTGCCCGGATTTGCCCTGCTCCTGCAAGGGCGCTTCGAGTGCAAGCATTGGCGCAAGATTCAGCTCAGGATTGATCAGGCGCAGCCATACCAGGGTGCAGGGAATTGCGATCACCCAGCCTGCCACCGTGATGACCCAGGTTTCTTTTGTCGTACCCAGCAGGGAGAGGGAAGCGGCGGCGAGCATGAAGTAACTGGGCCGGCGCGTTTCGCGGTAGCGCAGCAGCGCCACCAGAGTTCCCAGGCTGAAGAAGACAAACAGAATCTCGTGAATGAAATAACGCGAGAAAAAGACAAATCCCGGAGAAACCGCGGCCATGGCTGCCGCGGCCAGAGAACCAAAATTGCCGAGTTGCCGCCTCAGGCAGAGCATCAGCCACACCACTCCAATGCCGAACAGCGCCGGCACCAGCCGGATGGTGAAGGTGTTCAGCCCCTCCTTGCCCAGAAAAATACTGCCGATAGTGGTGGTGATCTCGCCCAGGTAGTAGAGGGAAGGGCCGTGATAATTCGCGGGATCGTAGTGGTAGTAGCCGGTCCGGTAGAGATTGGTCATGAACATTCCGTTCACGCCTTCATCATGGTGCAGGACCTTGGCCCTGAGATCAAACACTCGCAGGAAGCATGCGGCGAGCAGTATGCCCAGGGCGGCCCATTGCCAAAGATTCAATCCCCAGACGCGTTGGGTCGTGATCACGGACGGCGCCTGTAGCGCGGCTCGCCGCGCTTGAATCGTCTTCCTCCGTTTTCTTACTTCTGCGGGTGCAGCACACATATAAAAAATTGCCGGATTTTGCCGAATCGCCGGTGTCGCGGTGCTCCTCACCTGTCGCCTGAGCGTTGGTGAGATACAGCACTCCGGCGGTTACAGAAATGACAAAGCTGGAAGTCCTTTATGAGTGGTAGACATCCTCTGTTTCCGGTTCGTGCAGGCTCAGGGCGACATCAATCAGCTCAGCGCTGACATTACGCCGCTTTGAGATTGCATCGGAGAGTGGAACTGAGCGGATATCATTGCCTTTAAGCGACACCATGCATCCGAATTTGCCGTCGTGCACCATGTCGATTGCCCCGATGCCGTAACGCGTCGCCAGCATGCGGTCAAACGCGGTCGGCGAGCCGCCCCGCTGCGTGTGTCCCAGGATCACAGCGCGGGTTTCAAACCCTGTGCGCTTCTCAATCTCGTGCGCCAGCACGCTGCCCACGCCACCCAGGCGCACGTGGCCGAACTCATCCACCGTGTCCGTCTCCGTCACCACTTTCCCGGTTTGCGAGAGCTTGGCTCCCTCGGCGACAACCACAATGCTGAAGTAGCGTCCGCGGGCATGACGGCGTTTGATGGATTCCGCCACTTCATCCAGATCGATGGGCCGCTCGGGAATCAGGATCACGTCCGCTCCGCCGGCAACGCCGCTATAGAGCGCGATCCAGCCGGAATCGCGTCCCATCACTTCCACCACAATCACGCGGTTGTGCGCCTCGGCTGTGGTGTGAACGCGATCAATGGCCTCCGTGGCTACGCTGACCGCCGTGTCAAACCCGAAGCACATGTCCGTGCCGGCCAGATCGTTGTCGATGGTCTTGGGCACGCCTACGACTTTGATTCCTTCTTTGAAGAGCGCCTGCGACACCGATTGCGTATCATCGCCGCCCAGGGCGATCACCGCTTCAATGCCATTCTTGCGCAAGGTCTCAAGGCAGCGTTCGACTCCACCCTGCTTTTTCACCGGATTCGTGCGCGAGGTGCGCAGAATCGTTCCGCCCCGGGGAAGGATGCCGGCAACCGCATTCAGGTCCAGATTGCGGCATTTGTTTTCCATTACGCCACGCCAGCCTTCGAGAAAGCCGATGAACTGGTCGTTGTAGTGGAAGATCCCTTTGCGAACGATCGCGCGGATCACAGCGTTCAGTCCCGGGCAATCGCCCCCGCCGGTCAATATTCCGATCTTCATTCTCCTGCCCTTTCTGTTTCTGTGCCGGTCCGGTACAGCCGGTAGCCGCCGGCCTGGGCGACTTCCTTCTGTTTCTGCCAGAACTGCTCATTCACCGGAAGGGACGCAAGTTCCTGCGGACCGATGAGCACATACTCAATATGATATTGCTTCAGCAGCGCTTCCGCCCGTGCTCCACCCGCATAAATCTGTTGGATGTCAGCCTGGCGTTGCGCGAAATTCAATCCTCGTGAGCCGACCCATCCCGGGTAGCCCAGCAATGACAGCCTTCCGGTGAGATAGACCGCTGAGTCCCACGTGGGCGCGTTCAATATCACCGCGTTCGGTTCGGTGTGTCTGAGAACCGTGCTTGCCGCCGCAATGTCCGGGTTGCTGAATTCCCGGTTGGGCGAAGCTCCTGTGATCACGCGCAGAACATCCAACCCGCCCGCCAGCAGCATGCCCGCCAGAGCGCCCGCAGTGATCCATCGCCATGCCGTCTTCTGGCGCAATCCTTTGGCCAGCAGCAGGGCGACCAGCGGAGCCGACGCGAGATACCAGTAAAACAGCACCTTGATGTTGTCCCAGATCCACGGCGCCAGCGAGATGACGTTGGGCACGATGAAGCAGAGAAGGAAGGGCAGGTAATACTTCACCACCGGGCGCGGCGTTGCAAATTCAGAGTCTCGCCACAGCAGCGCCATCGCCAGCGCAAACAGGAAGAAGCCGAGATTCAAAACCCAGAACTGCGCCATGTTCAGGCTGCCGTGGTCCCACCCAAAGTGCCATCCAATGTAGTCGCGGGCGTGAATGGTTCCGCTGCCGGAAAGCCAAAGCGCCTGGGGAAGTGCGATCAGGATTGCAGGCACAACAAACCACACCCATGCTCGCCAGGTCCGCCGGAAAATCAGGGCCATGCATCCGCCCACGAACATCACTACAAGGTAGGAATGAGCATGAATCAGCGGCAGCATGCCGGCCAGGACTCCCGCGGCCAGCATGCGATTGCGTGAGTCGACGTCCGCCCCGGCATTTTCCCGGCCTGTAATTACCGTCCACCACTGGCAGAAGATCACAATGGCCAGCGGCACGCCGAACAGGATGCTGCGCTGCGGAATGAACAACGTGGTCAGGGAATTGCCCCAGCGGAACAGGCCATCTAGATTGATGGTGTAATCGTGGGTCAGATGGGCAAGCAGCGGAATCAATCCGTGCTCGCTGTTGTGGAGGTCCAGAAACATCCATGACCAGCCCAGCCCGCCGCTAAAGAACACCAGCGCCACCGCGATGAGCCCGGCCAGATGGCTGCGCGTGAGCAGCAGAGTCCAGTAGTGCATCAGCCCGGCCAGCGCCAGGGCCAGAATCATCCCCTGCAGCCACATGGCGCCAATCATCCCTGCTCCCGCGCGGACCAGCATGGCCGTCAGCACGTCACACAAAAAAGGATAGGCAAAGCGCACGCCGGCGAATGTCGGGTCCTGCGGAGGAAAGTTCCGGCTGTGCACGAAGCTGTTGATCACCTGCAGGTGCAGTGTGAGGTCGCCGAGGTTGTTGGTGACGCCGGTATAGATGCCGTCCGCATCCCGGTAAACCGAAAAGGAAAACAGCGTACCCAGCATAAGAGTCAGCGCAATATAAAAGGCGATGAACACGAGCTGCTTGCGGCTGGGGCTTCCAAGCGCGGTGGTCATGGCGCGAAGTGCCCGCGCGCGCGCATCGCCGACTTGCTGGCGGAATTCGGCCTGGACGAGTATCACTCCGGGCAGGAGTAAGACCAGCACAGTCGTCCACACGGCTGCGCCCAAGCCGAACTGGCAGGCGAGCAGATACCCCGCCATGGAGGCGATTGCCAGGCCAATTACGGCGCCCATGCATAGCCGCGCCGGGAAAGGAGCTGAGCGGTCAAACCAGAATGTCAGCAACGTTCCGCTGCAGATGGCGAGGACAACAAACAATACGGCGAGAATCATGTCTGATCTGGCTCTGATTCTAAACGAACGCTCCTCCTGGAAGTTCTCCCGGAGCACCTGCGCCGTTTATTCAGGCCTGCAGCCGGGGTAAACTTTTCTCCCGGATGGGCTTCGTGCAATCTATTTCACCATGAAACACGAATCAATTGCGAAATAGTACATCTTGACAAGATACGTCGCCGCAGGTGGTCGGAACCGGACACTCGCACGCAAAATACAGTTACTTTTGTCCGGGTCGATGACGGCAATTCTGATATATAGTCGCCCCATGTTATCGCGACTTTTAAAGCTCATGCTTTTCTGCATGCTCCTGTTCGCCTGTGTGCAAGTTCCTGTGCACGCTCAAGGTCCAGCCCAACCGCAGGTCCAGTACTCGCCTCCGGTTCGCCCCCCTCTGCAAACGCCCTGGTCGATCGACTTCCGGGACCTGGATGGCGGCCACCACAAGCTTGCCGATTACAAGGGCAAAATCGTTCTGCTGAACTTCTGGGCCACATATTGCGTGCCCTGCGCCGCCGAGATGCCGCTGCTCGCCCAGATGCAGAAGCGCTATAAAGGAAAGATCGTTGTGCTGGCCGCGTCCATTGACGATCCCTCTGACCGCGGCAATCTCAAGGCGTTCCTTAAAAAGCACCAGGCCGGCAATCTGACCCTCATGGTCGGGCCTACGCTGGACACACTCTCCGATCTGAAGTTGGGGTCTCTGCCGGACACGCTGTTCTTCGATGCCGAAGGCAAGCTTGTCGGGAAAAGCGTGGGAGCGCTGAAGCGTGCTGACCTGGAGAAAAGGCTGGCGGAGATGACCGGCACAGTGGAAAAGCCCTCGGAAGCGCATCAGCAGAAAAAGTTGAAAAAGACGGTCGCGAAATGAGCTTTCGACAAGTCCTGCGGGACGCCCGCAAGAAATTGCTCTAGGTAGCGTTCTATTGAGCGGTTCGGAGAATCGCGAACGCGAATGAATAAGAAACGTCTTTTTGCCGGCGGGCTCGCCGCAGGCGCGGGGATCGCCGGCATGATCATCCTCATTCTGTATCTCATCAACGCTCCGGCCAGAGCCGCGGCACAGAACCTGGCCGCCATCAACGGCATCACCGTGGGCCGGACGACGGAAGCAGACCTGCTGCGCCGGCCGCAATTTCAAACCTTGCCGAGGAAATGCTTTGGCGCTGCTTGCGATTACGGAATGGGTGTTGACAACAGCTTTCTCAGCCGCTTGCATCTCGCCCGCCCCACAAGCCTGTGGACCATCGTGGAGGTAAGCGATGGCATGGTGACGAGAGTGTCTGTGATCGGGTGGGTGCGGGGAAGACCCGGCGTGTCTTTGAGCCAGGTGAACCAGGTAACTGACTGCGACTACAGCCCCTGCGTCAAGGCACTGATCACTCCCAACCACGTGATGCAGAGCACCCGGATCAGCTTTACCAGCCAGTCCGATATCCGGAATCACATACCCGAGGCAGTCGACGTCCGGTGCTTCTCGCGCATACATGGTTGCGATACCGTTGAGGAGATGATGCCGTTGATGCGGGGGCTCAGCGCCAAGGCGGCGAAGCCGTGAAGCGGCTTAAGACGCGAGACTCGCAGGAGAGATGCGCTAGACTTGCATTGGAATGGGCAGTTCTTGAGACGATTACCGCCGGAGAAGAAAGATCGCCTGGTTTGCGTTCCTCGGCTATGTCCCACAAAAGCGGGAGTTAAGGTCGAGAACAGACGCAGCGATAGTAGCGATCGCATGGATGATTTTCTTCGTCATCGCTGGCAACCTGGGCATGGGAGTTGGATTTCGCTGTCCGAGATGTGGCAAATGGTTTTTTGCGAAATGGTGGTATCACAATAGCTTCGCTCGGCGATGTGTCCATTGCGGTTTGCCCAAGTACGCCGATGCAAGTGCAGGATCGGCTATTGAGTAAGATCGCAGACGATCACGAAAATATTTATTGTCGCTTCGCCTGCGGCTTCGCTCCGGCCTACGGCAGTGCGGAGCTGGGTCTGATACTCAGCTTACCCAGCCCTTATCCCTCAGCGCGCTGCACGCGCCTCGGGAACGGACCTGATTTCATGAGGAAGTCGGCTCGATCCCCGTAGACTTGTGGTTGCTGTAAGACCAAAGGCTCGGGAAGAAGGAGCCGACATGTGGATTATAGGCTGTGATTTTCATCCCAGCTTTCAA
>JBLMYN010000231.1:0-4525 GCA_050258305.1 Actinomycetota bacterium | reverse complement strand
GTTGTCACCCGATCAGGAGTCGTTCATGACCGCATGATGCGGCTGCACATGGACCTCTCGCAGACTGATCTGGACACGGCGTCGAACTACATCAACGCAAACTTCCGCGGCTGGACGGTGGACAAAGTGAAGGCTGAGATTGCCCGTCGCGTTGAGGATGCGCGCAGCGAGTATGGCCACCTGATGCAGAGCCTCAAGGAACTGAACGAGAGCGGCGCGCTTGCGACCGGCGAGCCGGCAAAGAACGTGTTTGTGGAAGGCGTTTCCAATCTGGTGGCCAAGGAAGAAGACCATGAGCGACTGCGCGAGCTGCTGAAGACTCTGGAAGAAAAGGAACGGGTGGCGGAGCTGCTTTCGGCGTATCTGGACACGAAGCAGGAAGCCGTGCGGGTGGTGATTGGACTGGAAGAGGCCGTGCCGGAAATGCGCAATCTGGTGCTGATCGGAGCGCCTGCCCGCGTGGGCGAAGAGATGCGGGGATCGCTGGCCGTAATCGGCCCGACGCGCATGGATTACCAGCACACGATAACCGCCGTCTCCTACATCGCGCAGCTTTTTGACAAGCTGCTGAATGAGAACGCGTGAAAAAGATCCCAATCAAAAGACCAGGTGTTGTGATGAGCAAGTCCAACGGACAGACTGATGTCCATGTAGAAGACCAGCAGAAAGAAAATCTTGAGCACGAATTGCCTGCGGCCGATCCCGGCGATGGCTTTCAGGAGAAGGAGCAGTCGGCAACCACGACCGCTGAACCGGCTGAAAAACCGGCTGCGGAAAGCGCCGCCGAGCCCGAGCTGCGGAAGCTGCGTTCCGAACGCGATAACCTCCTCGACCGGCTGGCCCGTCTGCAGGCCGAGTTCGACAATGCTCGCAAGCGCGCAGCCAAAGAGAACGCCGATTATCGCGACTATGCCGTGGCCGATGCGGCCCGCGGTTTGCTGCCGGTTCTGGATAGTTTTGATCTGGCCCTGAAGAATGCCGAAACCAGACCGGAAGACCTGCGCAAAGGCATGGAACTGATCCGCAGGCAGTTGCAGGACGCGCTGCAAAGGATGAACGTGCAACGGGTACCGGCGCAGGGGCAGCCATTCGATCCCCGCGTGCATGAAGCCATTGAGATGGTTGAGAGCGATGACGTTCCGGATCATCATGTACTGGAAGAGCTGCAGACCGGCTACAAGATCAAGGAGCGCCTGCTGCGTCCGGCCATGGTGCGGGTAGCCAAAAAAAAATAAACTGCCCGCAGGCGTTGCGAGCGCAATTCGTTGCCTTCATCCAGAGCACCCGGAATTCTAAGTTGAGGAAGATTTGACGACACAGGCAAAACGCGACTACTACGAAGTACTCGGGGTCACTCGCACCGCTACGGAGCAGGAGATCAAGAGCTCCTACCGCAAGCTGGCCATGCAGTACCACCCTGACCGCAACCCCGGGAACAACCAGGCAGAGGAAAAGTTCAAGGAATGCACTGAGGCTTACAGCATTCTGATTGACGCCGAGAAGCGGCAGCGCTATGACCAGTTCGGCCATGCCGGCGTGAACGGCGGCGGCGGCGGCTTCAGCGGATTCGATCCAGCGAACTTCCAGGATTTCAGCGACATCTTTGGGGATATTTTCAGCGACTTCTTCGGCGTGAATGTGGGTGGAGGCCGCCGCGGACGCCCGCAGCGTGGTGGAGATGCCCGGGCCGATGTGACCCTCACCTTCGAAGAAGCGGCGTTTGGAAAGAAAGCCAATGTAAAGGTCCGCAGTTACCAGACCTGCGACCACTGCAAGGGCACGGGCTCGGCCGCAGGCAAAGGCCCTTCTACCTGCAGCACATGCGGCGGACGCGGCCAGGTGAGATTCCAGCAGGGATTCTTTTCCATCGCGCGCACCTGCCCGGCTTGCGGCGGCATGGGGCGCGTAATCACTGACCCGTGCAGCAAGTGCAAAGGCGAGGCCCGCGTCATGAAGGAGCGCATGGTCGAGGTCAGCGTCCCTCCAGGCGTGGAAGACGGAACGAGGATACGCTATCAGGGCCAGGGCGACTCCGGCGGCATCGGCGGCCAGCCGGGCGATCTCTACATAGTCCTGCACGTGAAACCGCATCCCTTCTTCGAACGTGAAGGCAAGGACCTGTATTGTTCTGTGCCAATTTCCTTCGCGCAGGCCGCTCTGGGGGCGGAAATCGTCATCCCAACTCTCGATGGAGAACATAACCTGAAAGTGCCGGAAGGAACCCAGACCGCGACTACATTCCGCATCCGCGGGAAAGGGCTTCACGCTCTTCAAAGCTCCGGCAAGGGAGATCTGTTTGTGAGGGTCAGGGTCCAGACTCCCTCCAAGCTCACCAAAAAACAGCGCGAACTTCTTGAGGAACTGGCGGGCACGTTCTCTGTGGAGAACAAACCCGAGCCGCGCAGCCTTTTTGAGAAGGTGAAAGAGATCTTTGGGTAGGTATTACATCTGGTTTGTGGTGATCGTCGCCGGACTGGCCGGGGCCATCCGCGTGGCGTTGCCGCACCGTTTTGCTGAACTGCAACTGGAGTCGCTGCGCAAGTCCGCGCCTGCCAAGGCGCGCATGCGGGCGCTGATTTTTCTGTTGGTTGGTCTGGCCTTCGGCGCGCTGTACTTCATTCCCTGGGGACGGCAGGCATGGGTGGTGATTGGCACCATCTTTTCTCTCCTGAGCGCCGCTGAGGTTTTCTTTCAGGCGCAGTATCCCACACTCGATGCCCTGGTTTTTCAGAGCCGGCTCCTCGGAATTCTGTATCTCGGTCTGGCGGCCGGCTCCTACCTGATGCTGTCACGAATATGACAAGGCGCCGCTGGATTGCCGACCGCGTGGAAGGCGACCATGCCTGGCTCCTGGGGCAGAACGCCCATCATCTCTTCCGGGTGTTGCGTGCTCAGGCAGGCCAGCAATTCGATATTGCCGCCGATGGCGTACTGCGCGTGGGAACCATCACTCTGGCCACGTCAGACAAAGTTGAATTCCACCTGGGCGAAGAGGTCAGGAGCCAGGCGCTTCCGCAAATTGATGTCTTCCTTTCCGTCTTCAAGTTTGATCGCATGGAATGGGCGCTGGAGAAGCTGACAGAACTCGGGGTTGCGCAGATTGTGCCGGTGATCGCCACCCGGACCGCGCAGCACCTGGCGAAGGCCGGAGAGGCTCGCGTCGAGCGCTGGCGCAAGATCGCCCGGGAAGCCTCGCAACAGGCGAGAAGGATTGCCCCGCCGGAAATTGCGGCGCCTGTGCCCATCAGCGCGGTGGCGCGGGAGCGCGACAGCTCGGCAATCGTTCTTTCCGAAGTTGAAGATTCTGTATCCCTGAAAGCCGTGGTGGCAGCCTGCAGGCCTCCGCTGGCTCTGGCCTTTGGTCCCGAAGGTGGATGGACCCAGGAAGAGCTGGAGCAGTTCAGGCGCGCGGGATGGAAACCGGCATCGCTGGGACAGACCATCCTCCGGGCGGAGACGGCGGCCATTGCTGCGGTGGCTGTGGTTATGGCGGAGCTGGGTTAATTTCACCACGGAGGCGCGGAGACGCGGAGGAAACCGGCCAGGATTCAACTCTGGCCGGCCCGATAAATAGAATTCAAGGCTAAACCGTTACGATACCCTGGCGTGCGTCTTGGCCGGGATTCATCTCAGCCCGGCGTTGCGCGCTGATATCCGCAGCTTTTCCACAAAGAATTTCGTCGTTGGGCGACGATTCTCATTGCGCGATTCGCCTTAGTTTCGCATAATGCCATAAGGCCCATGGTGCGCGATTCGTTCATCCCCAATCCGAGGCAGAAAGAGGCCATTGAGCACGTCTCCGGTCCCATGCTGGTGCTGGCAGGCGCCGGCACGGGCAAGACCACGGTGCTGGTGGAGCGCATTGCCCGCCTCATAGAGCAGCAGCACGCCCGTCCTGAAGAGATCCTGGCCATCACCTTTACCGAGAATGCGGCGCGCGAACTGGTGGAACGCGTTGAAAAGAGGCTGCGCCGACGCGCGGCGGTCAACGCCGGCACCTTCAACGCGTACTGTAATGGCGTTCTCGAACGTAATGGGCGCGGGTTCTTCGTCCTCACCAAAGAGGACGTTTACGTCTTTCTGCGGCAGAGAATCGACCAGCTGGGCCTGGAGAAATTCATCAAAGCGTCAGAACTGGGAGAGTTTCTTCACGATCTGCTGGAGTTCTTTGACCGTTGCCATGAAGAGCTGATCACCCCGGAACAGTTCCAGGCTTATGTGGACGGCCTGCGCCCCGGCGGAAACATTCCCCGCAACTGCCGGTCGAAAGAAGTGGAAGAACTGGGCGATAGGGAAATGATTGTCCGCTGGCAGGAAATTGCCCGTGCCTATCGGAGTTCCATGCGGCTGCTGGAGCAGCACGGGCTCGGCGTATTCGGCATGCAGATCAGCAACGCCGTGCGTCTGCTTCAGTCCGATGCCGGACTGCTGGAGCACGAACGAAGAAAGGCGCGCTTCATCCTCATTGACGAGTTTCAGGACTGCAATTCCAGCAACATCATACTGGCCGGGATGCTCGCAGGCG
>JBLMYN010000230.1:0-5278 GCA_050258305.1 Actinomycetota bacterium | reverse complement strand
AAAATAGAGCTTCGACCTGAAATGGCGGGCCACGGCAACGGCATACGGCAGGGCCGCCATGGATCCGGGAGAAAAATCCGTCGCCAGCAGAACACAATGGATGGGGATTTGCGCCATGATGCTCTTTCCCCGAGGCGCGGCAGCCTCGTCATTTTGAAGCGCTGCTAATACCCTACACAGCGATTATACGTGGCACGCGTGCGAACTTCTGTGAGACGACGGCGGTTCAATTGCGTGCTTCTCTTCAGTGGGGGCACTTCCCGAGCGGCGGAAGCAGCATCGCAAGAATAGAATGCTAAGTTCTCAAATGGAGGCGTGTTGCTGAGGGAGAGCGATCCGCGTCTGGTGGCTGAATCTGTGGTGCTTGGAGTGGTGGGGGCGCTCGCCGCCCAGGCATTTACGTGGGCCCTGCGATTCTGCGGGCACATCTTCCTGGTCGGGCTTGCGCGCTACTCTCCACCGGGGCTCCCGGAAGAAGGCGGAGTGCTGAAGCAGGTGATTGGGCCGCATGGCTTGTGGCTGATACCCGTCGCCACCACGCTGGGCGGGCTGATCTCAGGGTGGCTGGTTTACACCTGGGCGCCGGAGGCCGAAGGCCACGGCACGGATACGGTGGTCAAGGCGTTTCATCGCGCCAGCGGCTTCATCCGCGCGCGCGTGGCGCCGCTGAAGCTGGTGGCATCCGCAATCACCATCGGCTCGGGCGGTTCCGCAGGGCGCGAAGGTCCAACCGCGCTGATCGGCGCGGGCGTGGGCTCTCTCTACGCGACTCTTACCCATCGTGGAGACGAAGAGCGCGAGATTCTGCTTCTGGCCGGCATGGCGGCGGGACTGTCCGCGGTTTTTCGCTCACCCATCGGGTCAGCCTTCTTTGCCATTGAAGTGCTTTACAGCAGCATGGAATTTGAAGCGCGCGGACTGCTCTATACCATGCTTGCTTCCATTGTCGCCTACGCCGTGAACGGCTTCTTTGTCGGCTGGAGACCGTTGTTTTACTTCCGCGCCACTCCGGGCAACATACCCGCGTTGGATTACGCGTGGCTGGGAGGATTAGGCCTGGCGGGCGGCGTGATAGCAACGCTCTTGCCCGTGGTTTTCTATCGCGTGCGGGACTTCTTTCGGGCGCTGCCCGTTCCGGCGATTTTGAATCCGGCCATCGGCGGGTTTGCGGTCGGCATGATCGCGCTGGAATTTCCCCAGATCCTTGGCGGCGGCTATGGCTGGATCCAGGAAGCCATGGACGGCCGCCTGGCGCTCAAGATCCTGCTGGTCCTCATGTTCCTGAAGATTCTTGCCTTTGCCTGCACGGTCTCTTCCGGTGGGTCCGGCGGAATCTTTGCTCCCACCCTGTTTGTCGGGGCCATGCTGGGCGGGGCCGTAGCTTCGCTTTCCGGGTTGCCGACGGCGATGTTTGTAGTCCTGGGAATGTTGAGCACGTTTGGCGCAGCCGCCCGCGTTCCCATTGCCTCGCTTCTGATGGTCACAGAGATGACCGGGGGATATCAGCTCCTGGCGCCGGCCGCGTTCGCGGTCCTGCTGAGTTACCTGGTGCAAAGCCAGCTTTCGCAGCGCCTGAAATACAACAGCATGTATGAAGCCCAGGTGCCCGGGCGCGCCCAGTCCCCTGCCCGCTATATGGAGAATATTCAACTGGCTCTCAGGCTTCTGAGGACGGAGCAGATTCCCAGCCTGATGAGCGTGGGTCATCTGGACCTGGTGAGCGTGCTCGACTCCGGACTGCCCGTCAGAATGCCCGGCAGGAGAGAGTTGAGCCTGGGCCTTCTCCATCCGCAGAGCGCGCTGGTGGGAAAGACAGTGCAGGCATGCTATGAGGCGGCGGCCGGAGCCACTCTGGAGATCATTGCGATTCTGCGCAATGATGAGGTGCTTCTGCCCAAGCCGGATACCGTGTTACAGCAAAATGACCGGATGCTGATCATTGGATCGAGAAAGGTGCGGGCGCGCCTTGCCGGCCACTTCGTCCCGCTGGATACAAAGGGGCAGGGTCCGCACGGCGGTTCAAAGACGTAAGCAACAGCCGTATGCGCCGGTGAAAGCCGGGTTCAGTCCGCGCTCATCACTTCCGGCGACGACAAAGTTGCGCTATTCGCCTCGGCTCTTTTGCTGTCCCGGCTTGGCCGCGGGCTTTTCAAATTTCGAGTCCGCGATGGGAACGTTCTGCTCGACCTTGTCGATGTGAATGGTGAAGCGGCCGAGCGGGCGCGCAATTGTCCATTGCAGAGGGATCCAGACTCCTCCTTCTTCTTTGTAGTCGGCATAATCAATCTGGGTGGGATTGCGGCCCAGAGGCGTTTGCGCGTACCTGATAGTGCGCAGCAGAAGGCCGGATTGTTTGTCAAAGAAGAGGCGCAGCGGCGGCTTGCCCTGGTTGGTGCCGATCACCTGTACAACCTCGTGCCCGTCAATGCTCTCGGCGGGACGAACATGAAACTGCGCGAACATCTTGCTGAGTTCAGCGGGAAGATGCAACGTGGCGTCAAAGCTGCTCGCTTCATTCTCCTGCGGGTTCATCTCGCGCGGAGGCCGCGGGCCGGGACTGGCCAGCCAGCCTTTCTGGCCATCAAAGGCGGTAATGTTGTCGCCGTTCGGCAGGTGGACGATGGAGATGCGCTTGTTTGGCGCTTTGGTCAGCACTTCCACCGGGAACTGTCTGCCGGCGAAACTGACTGTCCCTGACTCGTGGAGGCTGGTGACTTTCTCCACCGCGGCAGCCCCACCAACGGCCTGAAGGTATTTGCCGAGGATGTCTGCTGGCGTAGGCAGCGCCGGCGCAGTTTTCTCAGCAGCCCCGGCCTCGCGGGGTTTTGGCGCTTCGTCGGAAATGATGGGAATGCCCACGGGATTCTCCGCTCCGCGATGGCAGGAGAAGCAGGTAACCGCCGTCTGGCCTTTGAAGTTGTCATGGTTGATGGCCAGTTCCATCTCGATCATCTTGCGCGCGGTCTGCTTGGGCTTCTTGTCATCCTTCTCGAAGGCGCCGCGTTCATGGCAGAACTCGCACTCCACACCCAGCGAGTTAGCGATGAACTGCATCGAGGGGATCAGCTCATCGGCCGGAATGCCTTTGAGCACCTTGATGTTCTTGAACTGCTGTTCCGCGGTTTTGGGAGCTGGTTGTGGGGCCTGCGCCAACAACTGACCAGCGGCGAGCAGAAGCAGTATTAAGGATAAAGAAAGAATAGCCGGGAGCCTTTTCATGCGGTTTCCTTCAAGCAGGATTTGAAACGGGAAGTGTAAACGATGCCGCGCAACTTGGAAAGCTGTTATCTGGGGCCAAGCTGACGAATGCTTCATTTGCCTGCTCAACCGGACGCGCGTTCAGCTGCGCGAATCATTCGCAAGTTCATTCTTGAGCTCCGGCAGATCCTTGTCCACCCAGAATTTTTTGTAGTTCTCCACGGTCATGAGTGTGCGCGGGTACATGCGGTCAAGGTAGAGCGTTCCCATCAGGTGATCGATTTCGTGTTGCAGAATGCGCGCGTACCAGCCGGCGGCCTCGATGATCCTGGGGCTGCCGTTCTCATCAAGGCACTCCACGCGAACGCGCCGGCTGCGGGGAACAAGAGCCATGAGTCCCTGCACGCTCAGACAGCCCTCAAAAAATTCAACCGGTTCGCCGTCCAGGAGGGTGAGGCTGGGATTGATGATCACGTGAAACGGAACGGGCTTGCGCTCGCGCGCGGCGAGTTGATCGGGCGTCCAGTCCTTCATGTACTGCTCACGGTCTTCAATCACCGCGAGCTGGATGCCGCGGCCGATCTGCGGAGCCGCAAGACCCACGCCCGGAGCTGCGTACATGGTCTGCTTCATCTCCTCGATCAGTCCACGAATCTCCCGGCTGCGAATCTCATTGGGGCGCAGCGGACGCGGCGTTTTGCGCAGAACAGGTTCACCGGCCTGGACAATGGTCAATGGCATGGCTTGAACTCAACTGCAGGAATCATTATTGTACTGGTCGATCAACATGAAGATTTCAATCGGCCGGCCCTTCAGATGGTTGTGTGTTGCGGGATGGCTGCTGGCGCTGGCGAGCCCGGCGCCGGCCTCCGTCCATAAGATCGGTCCCGGCTTATACGCCTACATCTCTGAAAACGACTCCAGCGCCAACTCGACTTTCCTGGTAACCGGCGAGGGCATTTTCGTGGTCGACACCGGGCTGAATGCGGAAGAAGGCGCCAAACTGCTGGCGCAAATCCGCAAAGTCTCACCCGCCCCGGTGCGCTGGATCGTGAACACCCATTATCATCAGGACCACCGCGGCGGAAACAATGCCGTGGGCCCCCACGCTTTGATCATCAGCACCGGCTACACGCGCGATCACGTGCTTCACAGCGATGCACACAGTTATCGACTCAACATGGTGGTGGACGAGCAGGTGGTGATGCACATTGGCGGCCATGAAATCAGGATCTTTTACCCGGGCCCGGCGCACACCATGGGAGACCTGGTGGTCTATTTTGCTGATGAGCAGGCCATTGCCACGGGCGACCTGTTTCTCACCAACTCCTGCCCCGCCATGGACCAGGGCGACATGGAAAACTGGATCCGTGCGCTCGACCATATCCTCGCGCTGGCCATTACACATGTAGTCCCCGGACATTTTGAGCTGGCAACGCCCAAAGAGCTCAGACGCTTCCGCGACTATCTGGCCGCGCTTCGCGATGAGGTAGCGCCAATGTATCGCGACGGGGCGACTCTTGAGCAGGTAAAGCAGCGCATCTCACTGCCGCAGTTCAGTGACTTCCGCCAGTTCCCGAAATACGAAGCCACATTCGCCGACAACGCCGAGGCGTACTACAGGCAACTGGAGCGGCGCGCGCATCACTGATAACTGGCAGGCGAACTAATACTTCCACGATTTATCCGCGCCCGCCGGCGCGTGCTGCATAATGTAATTCGCCATGGTCTGGATCAGCTCCACCTGATTGAGCGGCGTCCATCCGTGCCCTTTCATCGGGCGGCCGTATTGGAATGATGCGCCGGAGGGCGGGTTGGTGGCGCCGTCCAGAAACTCCTGCAGGCGGTACACGGCCAGATTCAGATAGAAGTTGTCCATGTCGCCGCAAAAGAGGTGCAGCTTGCCCACAAGCCTGGGGCCGATGGTCGCCCAGTTCTGCGCGAGGTAGTAGCGCAGATCGTAGCCATGATCGCGCATGTAAAGCGCCACCTGATGGTCGATGTGGCCGGTTTCCTTGTCCCAGAGTGGACGCGGATAACCATCCGGACCCACGGGACCGTAGACCGCTTCCCAGGCCTC
>JBLMYN010000229.1:0-7812 GCA_050258305.1 Actinomycetota bacterium | reverse complement strand
CATGCCGGCTGAAACTTCCGTTGTATAGTCGTGGAACTTGCCCTGGCCCTTCTCGCCGCGCCAGATACGAAATGTTGCCGTCGCCATTACTTCATCTCCTCGATGACCTGCCGCAGTTCCTGGGGCATGGGCGGTAGGGGCTCGCGGGTGAACTGCATGCCGCCTCCATCCGCGGCGCCTTTTTTCACCACGAAGTTAAACGTTCCGAACTTCTCATCCTTGGCCGGGAAATCATCGCGAAAATGAGCGCCGCGGCTCTCTTTGCGCTCCAGCGCGGCGCGGGCAACCATTTCCGCCACGGTCAGAAGATTATGCAGGTCAAGCGCGGTGTGCCAGCCGTTATTGTATTCGCGGTTCCCGTCCACACTGACCCGTTCACTTGCGGCCTTCAATTCGCGAATGCGCTCCAGCGCCTGCTGCATCTCTCCCTCCTGGCGCACGATGCCCACCAGTTCCTGCATCACGTCCTGCAAGGTATGCTGCACGGTGTACGGATTTTCAGGGCCGTTCTGCTCAAAGGGCCTCAGCGCCTGCTTTTCCGCCTGTTCCAATTCATGGGTGTTCACGGCGCCGGCCGAGTGTTCTTTGGCAAACGCCGCCGCGTACTCGCCGGCGCGCTTGCCGAAAACCAGCAGATCGGAAAGCGAATTGCCACCCAGCCGGTTGGCGCCGTGCAGACCGGCCGCGCACTCGCCTGCGGCGAACAGTCCGGGTACATCCGTCATTTGCGTGTCGGCGTTCACGCGGATGCCTCCCATCACGTAATGCGTCGTGGGGCCAATTTCCATCGGCTCCTGCGTGATGTCGATGTCGGCGAGCTGCTTGAACTGGTGGTACAAGCTGGGCAGCTTCTTCTTGATGTGTTCCGGAGCGTTGGGAAGCTTTTCCTTGATCCACGCAATATCCAGAAACACGCCGCCATGCGGGCTGCCACGCCCTTCGCGCACTTCCCGCCGGATGCAGCGGGCCACGTGGTCGCGGGTGAGCAGCTCAGGCGGGCGCTTTGCTTCCTTGTCCCCTTGCGTGTAGCGCCAGCCTTCCTCTTCTGAGCTGGCGGTCTGGTTCACGTAAAGGGGAGGAATGTCCTTGAACATGAATCGCTCGCCATTGCGGTTGCGAAGCACTCCTCCCTCGCCGCGCACTCCCTCAGTGACCAGAATGCCGCGCACGCTGGGCGGCCAGATCATTCCAGTGGGATGGAACTGCACAAACTCCATATCCATCAGGGATGCGCCGGCGTCATACGCTAGCGCGTGCCCGTCTCCGGTGTATTCCCAACTGTTGCTGGTGATCTTGTACGCTCTTCCGATTCCTCCTGTGGCCAGCACCACGGCTTTGGCGCGGAAGAGGTGAAATCGCCCGCGTTCGCGGTCGTAACCGAATGCGCCCGCAATCCGATTACCCTCTTTCAGGAGAGTGGTGACGGTGTGTTCCATGAACACATCCAGGCCGAGGTGGATGCCATGGTCCTGTAGCGTGCGGATCATCTCCAGGCCCGTGCGGTCGCCGACGTGCGCCAGCCGCGGATAGCGATGGCCGCCGAAATTCCGCTGCAGGATTCGGCCATCCTGGGTGCGATCAAAAAGAGCGCCCCAGGCTTCCAGCTCGCGGACGCGTGCCGGGGCTTCCTTTGCGTGCAACTCAGCCATACGCCAGTTATTCAGGTACTGGCCGCCGCGCATGGTGTCAGAGAAGTGAACGCGCCAGCTGTCGCGGTCGTCCACGTTGGCCATGGCCGCCGCAATGCCGCCCTCGGCCATCACGGTGTGCGCCTTGCCAAGGAGCGATTTTGAGATGAGCGCAACCTTTACGCCCGCGGCCGAAGCCTCAACGGCGGCGCGCAGTCCAGCTCCGCCGGCGCCAATAATCAAAACGTCGTGTTCGTGCGTAATGTATTCGGCCACTAAAAGATTCTCCAGTCAGTCCAGATGCCCATGGAACACATCCGCACATACAGGTCGCAAAACGCCACGGTGAAAAGGCTGCACCATGCAAACAGCATGTGGCGCCGATTCAGGCAACTCACACAGTCGTAGACCCGCTTTCGCGCCGGAGCCCCGCTCAAGCGGTCGCGAAAGCCGCCTACCAGATGGCGAAAGGAGTGGCAGCCGAAAGTGTAGGAGGTCAGCAGCACGAGGTTGGTCAGCAAAACCAGAGTGCCGACGCCAATGCCGAAGTGGCCGTCAAACCAGAACGCATTCCAGACGTCACGCCCCAGAATGACCAGAAACACCAGCGCAACATAAAGAAAATAGCGGTGGATATTTTGCAGGATCAGCGGAAACGATCTCTCACCAAGGTATCTCTTCCGTGGCTCGCCTACGGTGCAGGAAGGCGGGTCCGCCCAGAAGGCTTTGTAATAGGCCCCGCGATAGTAGTAGCACGTTACGCGAAAGCCGCCCGGGGCCCAGAGAATGAGCACCGCCGCGGTCACCCAGGCAGGCATCCACTGGGGCATGGCTCCAAACCAGCCCTGATGGGGACCGAACAATTCCGGTGAATAAAACGGCGAAAGGTATGGCCCAAACCTGTAGTGCTGCCCCTGCAGCGCCGCCCAGGTGGAATAGACAATGAATGCCGACAGTCCGAGAAATACAAGAAGCGGTTGCACCCACCAATTGTCGGCGCGCCGGGTCTCTCCGAAGCCCGAGCGGGTTAGTGGGACGTCAATGTGAGACATCGAGCCTCCTCGCTCCTTAGTAGCCGCACATCCGAAGCGACGCACTATGGTACAGTAGCGTGACTCTTGTTGGAAGGCTGAACATTGAACTGGACGGAACGGCGTTTATGAGCAAAGGCCCCGAAATCCGGTGCTTCGATTACGTGAACCATCCTTACGAGCGCGTCCGCGACGCGTTAAAGGAGAACGCACTTGCGGTGTTCCAGTCGGCTACAAAGGCGGCGGCCTCGCGGGCGCAATCCGTAGCCGCGGAACTGCACGTGGACTTTGGCGGCATTGCGGTGAGCACCGATATCAAGATCGATGTGCAAAGCGTTGAGGAGAAGGTGGCTGCCGGCTCAAGTCCCGCCACACGTTTGACGCTGGAGTGGGAGGCAGCCACCATGCCGCGATTGTTCCCGCTCATGAAGGGCGAGCTTTCCATTTACCCGCTCACCTCCACGGAAACGCAGTTGGATTTTTCAGGGGTTTACTCGCCGCCTTTTGGCGCCCTGGGAAAGAGCATAAATGCTATTGTCCTGCACAGTATGGCGGAAGCGTCAGTGCACCGCTTCATTGCCGATGTTGCGGGGTATCTCCGGCGCACACTGGCGTGAGACCAGCGCGACAACCAGCTCCATGGCCAGGCGCGGATACGCGCGGATGTTTTTACTTTGGTTCCTTGAGTTTGAGTTTGGATTTGTTTTCTTCAAGGAAGGATCGAAGCTGATCCACCTGGTCGAGCAAGCGGGTCCACTGCTCGTAGTACAAAGTGACCGGAAATCTTCCCAGGCCGTAGACGCTGACGCCGCCTTTTTCACTCACGCGGAATTCCAGTGATCCGGTGCGCCGCGTGGCTGCCTGCTTCTCCAGTTCCGCCAGGCGGGCTTTCATTTCTTCATACGTGGGTTCTGCCATTGTTCGCCTCTGAGAGAAATCTTACATCAGCTCAGGCGAACGATGCTCGGCTCTACCCCGCGGCTTCCAGCACCCGATCCAGCTTATGTACGGCCTCCCGCAGAGCGCGTACGCCGGTAAACTGCTTGTCTGAAATCGATGTTTCGCACGCGAGCTGAGTTGCGAGCCTGGTGGCAATCCGGATTCGCTCTTCCGTCAGGAGCGTGGAAAGGCCTCGCTCATCGCCATCGAGCCAGCGCTCCACCTGCCAGCCGGTGGTCCTGACGCGGTCAATGGCTGCGCGGAACTCGGTAAGCACGCGCCGGTCCACCATCCCGCAGCTCAGAAGATCTTCCATGCGCTTGAGTTCGGTGGTGATGCGGGAAATCTGATTGGAAACCTGATTCTGAAAGGCCTGGTTAGCCTGGTGGATGGTCGCTTGAGTAATTCCACTGCTCACTTGCATTTTGCTGCTTTACCCCGTGCTTTCCTACTGCCCGTCTTGGGGCATGTACTGAATGCGCTAAGGGTACTACGACCACCGGCAGTCCGGTAGGTAACCTTAGTAATGTCGATCCGCTCCAAACCGCTTAGAGAGCACTGAACGTGGTTGACAGCTCGGAGGCTCCTGCTTCAGCGGCCTCGGCGCGCAAGCCGGCCTCGGCCTTCTTCCCGGCAGCTCCGGAAGCCACGGTTGCCGCTGCGTATGAAATGCCCCATGGAAAAACGGCAGCCCCGAAAAGAGCTGCCGTTGGGACGAATCTTGCTTGTATTTATGTTCCTTCTGACCAGCTTGCCAGGTACTCTTCCTGTTCCGGTGTGAGCTTGTCGATCTTTACTCCCATCGACTCCAGCTTGAGCCGGGCAACTTTCTTGTCCAGCTCTTCGGGGACTGCATACACCTTTTTCTCCAGAGTCTTGTGGTTCTTGACCAGGAATTCGCAGGACAGCGCCTGGTTGGCGAAGCTCATGTCCATCACGGACGCGGGATGGCCTTCAGCCGCCGCCAGGTTGATGAGGCGGCCTTCGCCGAGCAGATAGATTTTGCGCCCGTCCTTCATGGCGTATTCGTCGACGAAGTCGCGGGTCTGGCGCTTGGAGGAAGCCATCTTCTCGAGAGCCGGTATGTCGATTTCCACGTTGAAGTGGCCGGAATTCGCCACGACCGCACCGTTTTTCATGGCGGCAAAGTGATCGCGGGCAATCACGTTCTTGTTGCCGGTGACGGTCACAAAAATGTCGCCGATCTTGGCGGCTTCCGCCATGGACATCACGCGATAGCCATCCATGACTGCTTCAATGGCCTTCACGGGATCAATCTCGGTGACAATCACGTCCGCGCCCATGCCGCGCGCCCGCGAAGCCAGGCCGCGGCCGCACCAGCCGAAACCGGCAATGTCGAACTTGCTTCCGGCAATGAGCGCGTTGGTGCAGCGGATCACGCCATCCATGGTGGATTGCCCGGTGCCATAGCGGTTATCGAACATGTGCTTGGTGAGCGCGTCATTCACAGCGACGATGGGATAGCGCAACTGGCCGTCCTTGGCCATGGCGCGCAGGCGAATTACGCCGGTGGTGGTCTCTTCCGTGCCGGCGATGATGCCGTCGAGCACGTCCTGGCGCTTGGTTAGCGCAGTGGAGACCAGGTCAGCGCCATCATCCATGGTGATGTGTGGTTTGTGGTCGAGCGCGGAGAGGATGTGCTTGTAATAGCTGTCATTGTCCTCGCCCTTGATGGCGTGAACTGAGATGTTGAAATCGCGCACCAGAGACGAGGCCACATCATCCTGGGTGGAAAGCGGGTTGGAAGCGCACAAGACCACGTCGGCGCCGCCGTCACGCAGAGTGATGGCGAGGTTGGCGGTCTCAGTGGTGACGTGCAGGCAGGCCGCAATGCGTATGCCTTTCAGCGGCTGGTTCTTGATGAACTCTTTGCGGATGCTCTGCAGAACGGGCATGGACTGGTTGGCCCACTCAATGCGCCGCTTGCCCAGATCGGCAAGCTCGATATTCTTTACGTCACACGGAACTTGGGGTACGGCGGTAGTTGACATTAGTCTCCTGTTTTGCGGTCTCAAAGGCCGGGATTATGCGGAGCTAGAGACGCGGCGCTTGCCGCGTCTCTACGCCTGAATTTACTTTGCTGCACCGACTTTGCCTGATGCGGCGCTCTTGCCCTGGGCGGCCTCGCGCAGACTGGCTGCCTTGTCGGTGGCTTCCCAGGTGAAATCGGGATCTTTGCGGCCGAAATGGCCATACGCGGCGGTCTTTTTGTAAATCGGCCGGCGCAGTTTCAGCGACTCAATGATCCCCTTGGGTGTGAGCTGGAAGTTTTCCCGTACCAGTTGCTCGATCTTGGTCTCATCGAGCCTGCCGGTGCCGAATGTATCCACCAGCACGCTCACCGGCTCAGCCACGCCGATGGCGTAGGCAAGCTGCACTTCACAGCGTTCCGCCAGGCCTGCGGCCACCACGTTCTTGGCAATGTAGCGGCACATGTAGCACGCGGAGCGGTCGACTTTTGTCGGGTCTTTGCCGCTGAAAGCGCCGCCGCCATGGCGGCCCATGCCGCCGTAAGTGTCCACGATGATCTTGCGTCCGGTCAGGCCGGTATCGCCCATCGGTCCGCCCACCACAAAACGGCCGGTCGGGTTGATGTGGTACTTGGTATCGGCGTCCAGCAGTTTTTCCGGTATGGCCGTCTGAATCACGTGGCGAAGAATGTCCTGCCGAAGCGTCTTATTGTCAATGGTCTCTGCGTGCTGGGTCGAGATCACCACGGCATCCACGCGGATGGGCTTGTGATCGGGACCGTATTCAACTGTGACCTGGGATTTGCCATCGGGACGAAGGTAAGGAAGGGTGCCATTCTTGCGGACTTCTGAGAGCTTCATCGTCAGCTTGTGGGCCAGAGCGATGGGGGTCGGCATGTATTCATCGTTTTCGTTGCAGGCATAGCCGAACATCATCCCCTGATCGCCGGCTCCGCCGGTGTCGACGCCCATGGCGATATCGGGCGACTGCGAGTGAATGGACGAAACAACCGCGCAGGTCTGCGAGTCGAAGCCATACGTCGCGTCGGTGTAGCCCACGGCCGTCACCGTACCACGGACGATGGTAGGGAAATCGACATAGGCTTCCGTGGTGATTTCGCCCGCGATCACCACCAGTCCGGTCGTGGTCAGAGTTTCACATGCCACCCGGCTGTACGGATCTTTTTCCAGGCACGCGTCGAGGATCGCGTCGGAAATCTGGTCAGCAATCTTGTCCGGATGGCCCTCTGTGACCGATTCGGATGTAAACAAGAAACGTTCGCGTGGAGCCAATGAACTCTCCTCCTGAAATGACTTTTACCGCTCGGAACCAAATTTATGGATACCGACAAGCAGACTATTGAAAAGGCCCGCCACCCGGCAACGGCTGTACGCCGCTCCGGGTTGAAAAGCAGCCGAACGGCGGTTTTTTAGCTGCGAGTGGACTTTTGCTATTGTAAATCGCTGCCGCGCGGCGCGGCTATAGAGTTTATTGCTGGGCAGCGCCTGTAGGGGTAAACATCAGGGTGCGGGCCTCACTCTCATTGCCGATGGCGCCCACGGGCTTGCCATTGAAATACACATCAATGCCGCCGGCGTTGCCGGTTTTCACGACGATCTGTTTGGCGGCGCGAATAAACCGTTCCTTGTCGGCTTTCAAGATTCCGTGGCTCACCCGCCGGCCATCAGCCATCACAGAAATCCAGGCGTCTTCCTTCGCCTTGATGATCACAAAGAAGGTGTTTCCAGGCGTGAGACGTTTTTCCGGTGCGGAAGTTTGCGGTCCGGAGGCAACCGGTTCGGTCTTCGTTTGCGGTCCCCGTCTGGTGGCTTTTTCTCTCACGTGGAGCAGTCTGGATTCTTCTCGCGCCTTTTCCGCAGAAGCTTGTTCCCGGTCCGGCGAAGCCTGGGCATGCTCAGCCGAGTCGCTGCTTGCGGCGGCCACCGCGGGCAGAACACTCCCATGACGATGATGTTTGCTCCTCCACATAAACGAGCCCGCCACCACCAGCACGAGCGCGACAGCCGCGGCAATCATGGGCAGTTGCGACTTCCTGGGATTCAACTCGCGATTCGGTTTTTCGTGCACTTCCAGAGGAAACTGGTCTTCCGGAGGGGGCGCTTCGTCGTTGACTGCGGCGTAATCGGCCACGGCCTGCTCTTCATCAATGCCAATGAACCGGGCGTAGGCACGAACAAATCCCTTATTGAACACGCCGCCGG
>JBLMYN010000228.1:0-12111 GCA_050258305.1 Actinomycetota bacterium | reverse complement strand
CACGCACCAGCGAACGCAGGGACTCAGACTGGCGCAGTCGGCGAAGGCGTGTGACTGGAAAAGCCATAACAAGGGAAGTTTAGCAGTTCTGGAGTCGAAGTGATCCGGATCATTTTTCCGGTATCAGAAAGGCGCCGGGAATCTTCCTATCCAGGGTGGCCAGTACGGCGCTGTGTGCTTTTGCCAGCTCCGCCAGGTGACCATCTGAAACCTGGGCTGCAGTCTTTACCCAGGCAGGAAGATGTGAGACATCGCGGTCGTCAGGAATGAACACGAACTGTGGAGCGATGGATTCCTCCAAACGCAGCAAAAGTGCCTGCGCCTGAGTGATAGCAAGACCGTAAGCGGCAGCCTGGGAAAGGACCCTTACAAAACCCAATTCTGTAATAGGGCAGGTTGCAAGATGGGATGGTCGATGTTTGCGCACCCAGGAAGCCATCCGGTTGTGAAACTCATGTTGCTGAAAGCCCAGTGCAACAAGAGCATTCACATCAAGCAGGTAGATCATGGGAAATCAGCCTGGATCTCATGAACCTCTCTGCTGCTCAGTACTGGTGCGCCGGAACCCGCGTTCAGGACCGGAAGACCGGTTATGGGGTCACGAACCATCCTGGCTTTGTAGAGTTTCCTGCTTTGCGGCGTCAGGACAATTCTGCCAGCCTCAATCTTCGCTTCAAGCGCGTCGCCGGTGCGGATACCAAGCTTTCGCCGAAGCGGGCCGGGCAGCACAACCTGCCCTTTACTCGACACCCTCGTAGTCATGGTAAGACAATCTTACCTTGCCGGACGCTGCTTTGCAATGTGAAGCGAGCTCTAAGCCGGGAATGTCATGGTCCATCGTAAACAGCGCGGAGCAGAACGATGCTGGATCACGATTGCAATCTCACGCGCTCCCAAGCATTTAACCGTGTCTTTTGCGCTAACATCATGGTGAATGGTTCCCCTGCCCCTCAAGCACGCCTCGGCTCGCGTTCTGGAATTTGACCAGTTCCGCGACCTCCTCTCGGCCTACGTAAACTCACCGCTGGGAAAGGCTCGTGTGGCGCAGCTTGTGCCCTCTTCCGACCGCGCGTGGATTGACGGCCAGCAGCAGCTCGCCGCTGAGACGCGGCGTTTTCTCTCCGCCGGCGGGCGGTTCGATTTTTCCGGGCTCTTTGACGCAGGACAACTGCTGGCCAAGGCAAAGATTCCTGGCGCATCGCTCGAGATCAATGAGCTCCGCGACATTCTTCTCGTGGCGGACAAGGCGGCCGAGTGGCGCGAGATTGCGTTGCGGCCGCCTGAGGCGGTATTGCGCGAGAAAGCATGGGAGGGCATGCAGGCGCTCTCGCTGCAGATTGCCGACTTCACACCCCTGCTGCGTTACTTCCGCAACAAGATCCTGCCGGATGGAACCCTGGATGATCGGGCATCGCCCGAACTGGGACGCATCCGCCGCGAAGTGGAAAAGCAGAAGCGGTTGATACAGGATTCGTTGCGCGGCTACCTGCGCCGGCTGGCGGAAGGCGGCGCCGTGCAGGAAGAGCTCATCACCATCCGCGGCGAGCGCTTTGTCATCCCGGTCAAGACCGAGCAGCGCCGGCGCGTCAATGGCGTGGTGCACGGCGCGTCTTCAAGCGGGCAGACCATCTTTGTAGAGCCGCTGGAAACCATTGAGCAGAACAACGAGCTGGTGCGGCTGCTCGAAGAAGAGCAGGCCGAGATCAGGCGCATCCTGCAGGAGATGACCGGGAAGATCGGCGAGCAATCGGACGCGATGGCCGCTGCCACGGACATAATGGCGGAAGTGGAACTGCAGTTCGGCAAGGCGCGCCTTGGCCTCGATTACGACTGCGTGCGGCCCGAATTGACCGGCGATTATCTGGAGCTGCGTGATGCCCGCCATCCGCTGCTGGAGCGCAACCTGCGGCCCAGGGGCGGCAAGGTGGTCCCGCTCACTCTGGAGATGGATTCGGCGCACCGCCAGCTCATCATCAGCGGCCCGAACACGGGCGGCAAGACCGTGGCGTTGAAGACGATCGGCCTGCTCGCGCTCATCGCTCAGGCCGGAGTGCCTGTGCCGGCCACCAGCGCGCGCCTGCCGGTGTTTGACGCGGCGCTGGCCGATATCGGCGACTACCAGTCGATTGAGCAGAACCTGTCCACATTTTCGGCGCACGTGACCAACATCGATTTCACTTCGCGCACGGCGACGCCGCACTCGCTCGTCCTGCTGGATGAGCTGGGCTCGGCCACCGACCCGGAAGAAGGCGCGGCCCTGGCCGTCGCCATTGCCGAGCATTTTCGCCGCATTGCGGCCGTGACCATCATCTCCACCCACCATACTTCGCTGAAAGTGTATGCCGCGAATACAACTGGCGTCCTCAACGCGGCAGTGGGATTCGATGAAAGAACCCTCGAGCCCACCTACGAGCTGCAGGTGGGCGTTCCCGGGGCTTCGGCGGGCATCAACATTGCCCGGAGGCTCGGGTTGAACGCGGAGATCATTGAGGCCGCCCGCAGGAAGCTGGGCACGCAGACGCAGGACGTCGCCACGTTTCTCGATAAACTTCACGCCGACCTGCGCGAGCTCGAGCGCGAACGGCAGAGCATGCAGCGCCGGGAAGAGGAACTGGGCAGGGAATTGAAGCGCCTGGAGGCCGAAGGCGCGCAGGAACAGCGGCAGAAGACGCGCGAGTTTGAGCGCAAACTGGAATCGCTGATCCGCGACTTTGAGTACCAGGTGCGCGAGGCGGTCAATGCCGTCCAGGACCGGGCAGCGCAGACCAGGCTGTCAAAGCAGGCTGAGCAGCGGATTGCCAAGCTGCGCCGCGAGTTCAAGGAACAGTTTGATGCCGGGGTGGTGGCGCACAAAACCGGCGCCGACCAGGGCGATCCGCACGCGCGTCCGCACGAGGTCAGGCACGTCTCCGAAGGCGACATGGTGAAGCTCAAGTCGCTGGGACGCACGGCCGTGGTCAAGCGCAAGGTAGATGACCGGACGTTTGAGGTCGAGATGGGCGCCATGAAAATGAAGGTGCCGCGCGACGACATTGCTGAGGTGTTTCCCCGCAGCGGCATCACGCCCGTTGCTGCTGCGCGCGCAAAAGGCATCTCCATTTCCCTCAAAAGTGACGACCTGAACACGCCGACGGAGATCAACGTGATCGGGCAAACCGTTGATCAGGCGACCAGCGAAGTAGAAAAGTTTCTTGACCGCGCGTTTCTCGCGGGCATGCCGCGCATCAGGATTGTCCACGGCAGCGGGATGGGCATCTTGCGCAAGGCGCTGCGACAGTATTTGCAGAAACATCCGCACGTGGCGACGGTGAGTGAGCCACCGCAGAACGAGGGCGGTGGAGGGGCGACTGTGGTGGAATTGCGATCGTGATTGTTGACCGATTGGGGATCGGGCCGTCACATGATCAAAAAACGCTTGAAAACGGCCGTATTTGAGCTATAAAGCACACTATGAATGTAAGCAGCGTAGAAGTATTTTCCTGGACTTTTCTGGCCGGGCTTGTGCCGCTCACAGTATCGTTCCTGTCCGGTAGCGCAATAGTCGCTTTTCTGGCTTTTCAAAATCAGCTTAAGCTACAGAGAATTAAATGGCTCCAAGAGCTATATGAAGCATTCTACAACAGCGAGCAGCATAAGCGTGTCCGTCAACAGATTGACTTTGAGGACGTCGATCACCTCTTTTCGTTGCTTGAGAAAAGCGATAAAAATCCACAATCGCTTAACCAGGAAGAACGAGCTGAGTTGGACCGCTTCACCGATTATCTGAACTTCTTTGAATGGATTGCCTTTCTCGAAAAGAAAAAACAATTCTCTTTCGATGATTTGGACATTCTTTTTAAGTATTATCTGGTGAGGCTCTTACAGGTGGACAAGAGCCAGCGGTTTCGCAAGTACATCAAAGACAATGGTTATGAGGGTTTGCACAGCCTGTTGAATCATTACTCGGCGGTCAATGGATAAAAATGAGGCGCCCTACCAATCTCTTGTTCGTGTATGGCACGCTTAAGCGGGGAGGAGCACTCCACACGGAGCTGACGTCCCAGGGAGTACGGTTTCTTGGCTCAGCGCAGATTCAGGGTCGTCTTTTTCGAATTCCGGGGGAATCGTATCCTGGTGCGTTGCCAACCGATACTCAGGAATATGTGATGGGGGAGCTCTATGAGTTGGAGAATCCACGGTCAGCACTAAAAAGAATTGACGAAATCGAAGGGTGCGACGAAGGACTTTTCGAAAGAAAACTGGTAAATGCATGGGTCAAAAACCAGAGGGCCAAGGTATGGGCATACTTCTATGCCAAGCCGCTCAAGAAGAGTTCTCGCATTTCCAACGGTAATTTTTCTACAAGAAGCCGCACTCGGCTCGCCCGATAGGAACATTCATAGCTGCCCCGTTTTCATGGCGGGCTTTGCAGCTTGAATTTTTCCACAATCGATGTGATGACTCACTTCAACTGCGGAATTGCATTCAGCGCGGCTTCGTCGGGACGCTTGAATTTGAGGTGCTGCTGCAGCCAGCGGTCGCGATCGAGGCGCGCGGCGGCGTTGAGTGCGTGCGGTGCATCATAGAGTTCCATCTTCTTGTCCCTGGCGCTGAAGGCGTCCAGTGATTTCTGCGCCTGTTCGCGGGAGACCTGATCACCGCTTGCGAACTGGAGAAAGATGTTTTTTCCATCCGTATGACCGACGAAGTTGGCCGGGTCGTCCCAGGCATATTCCTCCAGATATTGGTCAACCTTCTCCGCGCCAAGCGCTTGTTTCCACTTCAGGAGATCGCCGCTGGTGGCGCCGCGGACCATGGCCTCATCGTTGAATTCGCCGGCCATGAGAACAAAGCAGCAGATGCGTTTGTCGACGCCTGCCAGGATGGCGCCGGAGTGGGCGCTGAAGCTGTGGCCGACGTAGGCAATGCGATGCCGGTCCACCTGGTGGCGGCTGATCAACAGGTCCACGCCACGGCGGAGGTCGATAATGTACTGCTGTTCGTCCTCGGCGTACTGCTCGGCCCAGCCCAGAGGATCGTCCTTGATGGACTTCCCTTTGTATCCGTGCCGGACCATGGGCGTGTCAATCAGCAGTGAAACAACGCCGGACCGGGCCAGAGCCAGCGCTTCATCCAGGAACTCGCGGCGATTGCGCAGGGGCGACCCGTCCATCATCCAGTGTCCCCAAAGGATGGCGGGATAAGGGCCATCGCCGTCGGGCAGGACAAGGTAAGCGGGAACGTGATCGCTTTCGTCATTCCCCGCGTATTGAAGATCTATCAGCAGGGCCTTGCCCCGCTTTTCCACTCCCATTTCAGTGAAGTCGAGGCCGAGCCGGGCAGGGTAGCCGTAGCGGGCAACCAGGTCCTTGAAGTCCGGCGCCGGTGCCTGGGGCGCAGCGGAGGTCTGGAGCGGCGCAGCAATCAGCAAAAACAGCAGGCTGAGAACGAATTCTGATTTATAACTTCTCACGTATTTAAATGTAAACGGAAAGAAAGTAGATGTCTTGCCGGGGGCGAAAGGAGCGAGCATGGCCATCAGCTTCACGCGCACAATTCCCATCCTGCGTATCTTTGATGTGGGGAAAGCCAAAGAATTTTACACGGGCTATCTGGGGTTCCACGTGGATTGGGAACACAGGTTCCCGGACGCCGTGCCGGTGTATATGCAGGTTTCGCGCGCCGGGCTGCTCCTCCACCTCAGCGAGCATTATGGCGATGGCACGCCGGGCTCGGCGGTTTATGTGCAGATGGAGGGCGTGGAAGAGTTTTACCGCGAGCTCACGGAGAAGAACTACGGCTACCTTCGCCCCGGGCTCAACAAGACGCCGTGGAACACCCTGGCCCTGAACGTGATCGATCCGTTCGGAAACAAGATCAGCTTCAATGAACCGGTGCAGTGAAAGGCCGATTTCGCCTGCGGCGCCGCCTGTTTTCCCTGCTTGTTATCGCTGGTGAGCAATGCTAACCTCATCCCCGGATGAGCACACAGGCCACAGTCCGCCCGTATACACCCCGTAATCCGGAAACATTCTTCAAGGCGCAAAAGCGGAACCGCCGGGCGACCTGGCGCATGTCCGCATTGACGGTGTTTGCCGCGTTCGTGATGGGCATTCCGCTTACACTCGTTCTGACGCCTCTCTTATACACGCTCACAATGTTTGCCGCGGAGGTGTTCAACCGCTTCATCTCACCCCTGCCGCCGGAATTCTGGCAGACGGCAAACGATCTGGCGAGATTCGGTATGAGAGTCGCGGACTTTGTGATGAATCAGCGCGGTACGCTGGATCCGCAGGATATCACTCTGGGACTGCTGCTGTTCCTGGGGCCGGGAATGGTGCTGGCCTTTATTTTGTGGACAGGAATGCTGCTGCTGTTCCGGCACGGCGGCGTGGGTGGCACGCTGGCAAGCATGAACGCGCGCGAGCCCAACCAGGCAGATCTCAAAGAGCTGCAACTGGCCGACGCGGCGCAGGAGATGGCCATCGCCGCCGGGCTGCCCGCTCCCAAGGTGATGCTGATCGACTCCGCGGGCGCGAATGCAGCCGCAGTGGGGACATCGGCCGAGGATGCGCGCATCGTGCTTTCGCGGCGGCTGCTGGACGATCTGGATCGCGACCAGTTGCAGGCGCTGCTGGCGCATCTGATCGCTTCAGTCGGAAACGGCGACCTGGGCATCGCGTTTAAAGTCACCAGCGTGTTTGAGACCTGCGGCCTGATTCTGACCATCATCAATGCGCCTTTCGGAAAACAGTCACGCAAAGCGCTGTGGCGGTTGATCCGCTACGGCCTGACCCGCGGTTCCGCGCTGAAGAAGGCGGCCGATGCGGAAGAAGTGGCCGAACTCCTGGGCGATACGCTGGACATCGAGGATTCCGACGTCGACCGCTTCTTCAACCAGCAGAATCCCGGCCTCATTCGCAAGGTCCTGCGGCTGTTTCTGTTTCCTTTTCTGTTCACCAATATTGCCGTGGAACTCACGCTGTGGTTTTTCCTGAATGTGGTGCTCGGACCATGCATGGCGCTGGTATGGCGGACACGCTGCTATCTTGCCGACGCCGGGGCAGTGGAGCTCACGCGCAATCCTGACGCGCTGGCGCGGGCCCTGCTGCATCTGGGCGAGGACAACACTGCCGTTCAGGGCGGCGCCTGGGCGTCACACCTGTTTATCATCAACCCCCAGGGTGACAACACGCTGCACGAGCTGCAGTCCGAGGATGAGAAGAACAAAGCCATGCAGGCGTGGCAGGCAACAGCGAAGCTGGGCGGCGCTGTGGCTCCGGCCAACGTGCCGGCAGGCGCTGATGAGTACCTGCGTTTGCGCAAAGAGATGATGGCAACCGGCATGGCCGCAATGACCGGCAATGCCGCTGCCATGGCGCGCATGCAGGCCTTCGCGCAGGCCATGGGCGGACAGGCAGCCCTGGACCTGCACAACATCCCCAATCTCAACGACCTGGCCCTGGCCCGGAAAGGCGATCGCGCGGCCATCGCCAGACTGCGTGCGGCGCGGCAGCAGCAACAGCAGCACGGAGGTCCCGCCAAAGGACGCACGGGAATGCAGACTTACAGCTTCCTGTCCTTTCATCCCCCGCTCAGCAAACGGGCAAAGCGCCTGCAGAAGATGGGATCGAGCCTTGCCGCACCCAGGATGCATTGGGGCCCGGTGGCAACAGTCGTGGCGGTGGTGCTTTATGCCATGGTGATCCCGGTGATGGCGCTTGCGGCGGCGGCGATGCTCACGGTCATCGTCATGATGATCGGCCTGAACCTGCTGTTTCTCACGCTATGGCTCAGCGTGATCCATTGGGCCTTTGCGCAGGACTGGGTCGCCAACGCGCAGGCATTCATGCAATTCGTGAATGACGTCGCCACTGCGCTGCAAAGGATGCGGCGCTAAATTAAGACCGTCCTACTTAGGCGACCCGGCTGCAACCTGCCCCTCCTGCGGCTGCAGCGATTTCAGGAACGTGATGATCTGCCAGCGCTGGCCTTCGGGCAGGCGTGACCATGAGGGCATGCCGTTCCTCATGCTGCCGTTGGTGAGCAGCCATTGCAGTTCGCCGGGCGTGGCGTTCTGCACCCGCTCACTGCGCAGGCTGGGATGGCGGTCTTTGCCGGCGGCATCGTCGCCGTGGCAGGAGGCGCAATTCAGCTTGAATAGCCGTGCTCCGGCAGCCTCCGCGGACGGGTTGCCCGCAAAAGGATTGTGGCGGGCGCGGTCCTTTCCCGGAACTTTCGTCAGCCAAACGCCATCACCGGTCGCAGCTAAAAGAAGTGTGGCGGAAAGCAAAACACACACGATCAGGACGAAGATTTGCACCGGTTTCATCTCTTCCTCCACAGACTGGCGAACTGATTGAATTCATAGGAAACGCCAAAGCGCAGCAGCATGCCGTGGCTGTTCTTGTTCAGCCCCATCGCGGGCGAGAGCTGGAAAGACGGGCCGCCGGGAAGCTGGAACCCCACCGTGGGCGCGAGATAATGCGATGTATTGTTCAGGCCGAAGCTGTCGCGGTCGCCGAGTCCGCCATAGAGCTCGGCGCCCAGGCTGAAGTTCTCGCGACAAAATGTGCACGCATTCGCGCCGGCCAGCAGTGACAGCGGGCGGCTTGCCGCCAGCGCGTAGCCGAACTCCCAGGGCTCGCCGGCAAGGTTCTTCTCGGCAATCATGTTTTCGGAAATGTTCCAGCCCTTCACGTTGCTGGAGAGGATCAACCGCAATTCGGCTTCGCGCTCTTTTTCGCCGCGGTCATTGCGGGTAAGAAAGTCGGCAATGCCGTCATGGCCCACAACCTCCAGCAGAGACTTGTCGGCGCTGTTGATGTCCTCAAACTCGAAGTAGAGCACGGGATTGATCCAGTGCTCGCGCAGCAGCGGGCGGAAGCGGTTCTCCAGGCGCCAGCCGGTGAAAACCGTGCTCTCTCCAAACGTGGTTTGGCCGTCGAGGTACAGCTCTGAGGTCCACCAGGTCTTTACGCCGTATTCGAATTCAAACGCGTTGCCGAGGAACGAGTTTCCGGCATTGGGGAAACCGGCGACGGATTTGCTGGAGAGCTCAAGCGTGCCCGGCTCCTCCATGTTATGTGTGTAAGTAATGAAGTAGTTTTCCTGCGCCTGTGAGCGCGAAGGAGACGCCAGCAGCGGGGCCAGCGCCGCCAGGACCACAGCGAGTTTCAATTCGAGCCGCAACACGAAAATGCTCCATAGTCTGGTTTGGGGCGATTGGCTAATTGAAAATGAAATTGAATTTCATTTTCAACTTGGATATTCTACCCCAGTCCTGGCCGTCTGTCTCTGTGATCTTCGTCACAGGATGAGACAAAATGGGGATGAGGGCGGAACAGGAATTCGGCAGCGGTGGGAGAAGCCGCTGCTACTCGTACCTCAGCGCCTCAATCGGATCCAGGCGCGAGGCTTTGATGGCCGGCAGCATCCCGCTGACGATTCCCACCACCACGAGAATCGTGGTGGAAATCACCAGGTTTACCGGCGAGATGATGAGCCGGATATCGCCGCCCTGCGCGTTCTGCGCGATGTAGCTGTAGAGCGGGATGCGGCCTACTGACCACGAAATCAGATACGCCGCAATGATTCCCAGCAGGCCGCCGGCAAAGGTGATGGCCAGCGCTTCCGCCAGGAATTGAAAGAGAATGTCGCGGCGGCGCGCGCCCAGCGCCTTTTCCACCCCGATCTCTCGCGTGCGCTGCGTGACCGAGACCAGCATGATATTCATCAGGCCCACGCCGCCCACGGCAAGCGTGGACATGCCGATCAGCGACAGCAGAAACTCCAGTGCAATGGTAAAGATCTGCCAGTTGCGCAGCTCTTTCATGGAGTTCCAGCAGAATACGGCGCGCGGGTCTTTGGGATTGAAATTGTGGAAGCTGGCCAGCACGCTGCGCACGTTGCCTTCAATTCTGTCGAACTGGTCGCCTTCGTAATTGATCCAGATGGCGTTCAGATACTGCGTGTCGGTGAGGTCGGCCATGGTGGAGAAAGGAACGTACACCACGCGGTTGATGTTGTTGTCGCCCTCCTGCATCTTGGGGGCGAGAACGCCAATCACCGTAAAGCTGATGCCGTTGATGCGGATGTTCTGGCCCACGGCGAACTGCCCGGAAAAAAGTTTGGTCTTGGCCTCCGAGCCAATCACCGCCACGTGCGCGCGCTGTATCAGATCGTCCGGATTGAAAAATCTGCCGGTGTCGATGTCGAGCGAGCGGATGAACTGAATGGGTGGATAAAAGCCGCCGACCTCGAATGAGTAGGAGCGGTTCTCGTTCTGCACGTTCGCGTTCAGTGAAACTTCCGGGCTGATGTGGCGCACCAGCGGAACCAGCTCCTGAACGTGCTGCACGTCATCGAGCTTGAAGCGCACCTGCGTTCCCGCTTTTGACCCGCCGGCCTGCAGCGAGGTGCGTCCGGGGAAGAAGCCCATCATCTGCATGCCCATCTGCGAGAAAATGTTGCCGATGGCCTTGCCGAATCCCGCGCCGTAGGAGAGAAGAAGCACCACGGTGGCGATGCCCCAGGCCATGCCCAGCATGGTCAGGGCCGTGCGGCGGCGATTATGCCGCATCGCCCCCCAGGCCTGGTCAATCAGGTCATGCACCATGGCAGCTCGTTATTCCTTTCTCAGCGCTTCCACCGGGGTAAGCAAGGCGGCCTTGCGCGCGGGGTAAAGCCCGGCAATGATTCCGGCCACTGACAGCGCCACCACCGCCAGCACCGCCGAGAGCGGGACGATATGCGGCGGATCAAAGCCGATGGCCGTCTTCGGCCAGATCACTGTCAGCAGTTTTGAGAGCCCCGCCGCGACCACCACGCCAATGCTCCCGCTGAGCGCAGTCAGAAACGCGCCTTCCAGAAAGAATTGCACCATCACGTCATGCGTGGTGGCGCCCACGGCCTTCATCAGGCCGATTTCGCGCGTGCGCTCGGTCACCGCCACCAGCATGATATTGATGATGCCGATGGCCCCCAGCGCCAGCGTGATCAGCCCCACGCCGCCCAGGAAGTAGTCCATCGCGGTAAAAATCTTGCCCACGCGGTCCGTGCTTTCCACCGTGTCCCAGCCTTCGAACGCGTCCGTATTGTTGGGATCGAACCCATGATTGCGGGCGATGATCCGGTGCGCCTCCGCAATGGCCTCCAGGTGTTTGGCCCGGCTTACCGGCTGCAGGTTCAGGCCGCTGATGTCGTCCGGCGTGTGCGCGTCCTTGATGGGGAAAAATTTGCGCATGGTGCTGAGGGGCAGATAGACGCGCAGGTTGTTGAAGTTGTTCTCCTGTCGTCCCCAGTTGGCCAGCACCCCCATCACTTCCAGGCGGACGTCATTGATCAGGATGGTGCTGCCCACGGCCGGCCGCCCGGGAAACAGGTTGCGCATCATCTGGAAGCCGAGCACGCACACGTTGCGCTCCTGGGCTTCGTCGGCTTGGTTCAGCCAGCGCCCTTCGCCCAGGGGGAGGTAGCGCACGGTGGCGAAGTTCGGCGTGGCGCCGGTGAAGGCGCCGCTGGTGCTGGCAAAGTCGCTCACCGCGCGCAGGTCGCTGCGGTTGATGATGGGCACCACGTCCTTTACGGCGGGCGCTTCGCGCTTGATATCGAGATAGTCCTTATACGTAAGGAAATAATAGCGGCCGCCCTGGTGCTGCCCGGAAACCGCCGGGATCTGGCCGGGCCACATAAAGATCACGTCCTCGCCGATGTCGGCCATATTCTTGCGCTGCCCGGAGCGGAAGCCCTCGCCCACGCCGATGAGCATGAGCAGGGAAAACACGCCATAAGCGATCCCGAACATGGTCAGGAACGAGCGCAGCTTGTTGGACCACAGCGTGCGCAATACCTGGGCGAAGATGTCGGTGGCCATTCTCATGGCTGAGCACTGATCCTAAATACGTAGAACGCGGGCAGGTGGTTCCCTTGCTTAGACTCTTGAAACTGCGCAAAGTCATCCGACGCAGGCGGAGGCGCAGTGGCAACTGTAAGGCGGGAAGAGCATAGGCGTGGCCAGGCTTGTCGGTTAAGAACCCCCTCAAAAAATTGCCCGAAAAGGGCATCCACATGGTGTTTTGCAGGGACCAACCGGGGCCGGGCCAGCGCCACATGCTTTTGCTGCGCGGGAGC